>NZ_JAHZDL010000030.1:0-23766 GCF_019422385.1 Flavonifractor sp. | reverse complement strand
GGAGATGCCCATCTCGCAGCCCAGGCCGAACTCCCCACCGTCGGTGAAGCGGGTGGAGGCGTTCCAGTACACCGCCGCTGAGTCCACCGCGGCCAGGAAGCGCCGGGCCGCCTCCCCGTCCTCTGTCACGATGGCCTCCGAGTGGCCGGTGGAGTGGGCTGCGATGTGGCGGATGGCCTCCTCCGTCCCGTCCACCACCCGGACAGCCAGGATATAGTCCAAAAACTCGGTGTCGAAGTCCTCCGGACCCGCGGGCGTGCCGGGGATGATCCCGGCCGCCGTCCCGTCCAGGCGCAGCTCCACCGGCCGCTCCCCCCGGGCTGCCCTGGCATCCGTCAGCCGCTCCCGCATCCGGGGCAGAAAGACCGGGGCCGCCTCCCGGTGGACTAGGCACACCTCGGCGGCGTTGCACACGCTGGGCCGGCTGCACTTGGCGTTCTCCAGGATGTCCAGCGCCATGTCCAGGTCCGCCGCCCGGTCCACATAGACGTGGCAGATGCCGGTGCCCGTCTCGATGACGGGGACGGTGGCATTGTCCACACAGGCCCGGATCAGCCCCGCGCCCCCCCGGGGGATGAGCAGATCCACGTATCCGCTGGCGGTCATCAGCTCGTGTGCGGAGGCCCGGGTGGTGTCCTCCACCAGACACAGGGCCTCCTGGGGCAGTCCGGCCCGGGAGAGGCCCCGGCACAGGGCGGAGACGATGGCCGCGGCGGAGCGGTGGGCCTCCTTCCCGCAGCGGAGCACACAGGCGGAGCCCGCCTTCAGGGCCAGGGCTGCGGCGTCGCTGGTGACATTGGGCCGGCTCTCATAGATGATGGCGATGACCCCCATTGGGACGGCGGTCTTCTCGATCACCAGCCCGTTGGGCCGCTCCACCCGGCTGAGGACAGCCCCCACCGGGTCAGGGAGGGCCGCCACCTCCCGGATCCCCTTCGCCATGCCGGCGATCCGGTCCGGGCTGAGGGCCAGCCGGTCCAGCATCACCTCGGAGATGCGGCCCCGGGCCCCCTCCAGATCCAGGGCGTTGGCCGCCAGGATGGGGGCCGTGTCCGCCTCCAGCTCCTCCGCCATGGCCAGCAGGGCCCGGTCCTTGGTCTGTGTATCCGCCAGAGCCATGGCCCCTCTGGCCTGTCTGGCACGCGCAAGCAGTTCTTGTGTGGTCATCCCTTCCGCCTCCTTGTGGTCCTTCGCCTTTGAGCCCCGTCAGGCCCGCCGGCCCAGGAACCGGGTCCCCACCTGCTTCCCCTCCACGATATCATAGAGCAGCTGGGGCTGGTCCCCGTTGGTGATGATCATGTCGCAGCCCTGGCCGGTCACCATGCGGGCGGCCCGCAGCTTGGTGGCCATGCCCCCCGTGCCCAGGCCGGAGCCAGCCCCGCCGGCCAGCGCCTCGATGTCGGCAGTGATCTCCTCCACCACCGGGATCAGCCGGGCACCCGGGTCCTTGCGGGGATCTGCGGTGTAGAGCCCCTGGATATCGCTGAGGAGGACCAGAAGGTCCGCTTTCACCGTGCAGGCCACCACGGCCCCCAGGGTATCGTTGTCCCCTACCTTGATCTCAGCGGTGGCCACGGTGTCGTTCTCGTTGATGATCGGCAGGGCGCCCAGCTCCAGCAGGCGGAAGATGGTGTTCTGGAAGTTCTCCCTCCGGTCGCTGTGGTCGATGTCCTCCCCAGTGAGGAGGATCTGGGCCACAGTGTGGTTGTATTGGGTGAACAGCCGGTCGTAGGTGTACATCAGCTCGCACTGTCCCACGGCGGCGGCCGCCTGCTTGCCGGGCATGTCAGTGGGCCGGCAGGGCAGATTCAGCTTGCCCACCCCCATGCCGATGGCGCCGGAGGACACCAGGATGATCTGGTGTCCTGCATTCTTCAGGTCGGAGAGCACCTTGACCAGCTCCTCCACATGGCGGATGTTCAGCCGCCCCGTGGCATGCGCCAGAGTGGAGGTGCCCACCTTGACCACGATCTTCATAGCATCAAACCCCTTTATTCAGCTCGGGAACCGGAGGACAGGGCCGTTCCCCTGTCCTCCCTGGCTCCGCCTGTCCCTTATTTTGTCCCTAATTCCTGCGTCTTTTCATAGGCGGTCAGCACCGCGTCCATGGCGGCGGCCCGCAGACCGCCCTTTTCCAGCGCCCGCACCCCTTGGATGGTGCTGCCCCCGGGGGAGCACACCGCGTCCTTCAGGGCACCGGGGTGAGCGCCGGTCTCCAGCACCATCCGGGCCGACCCGGCCAGCATCTGGGCGGCGTAGGCCAGCGCCTTGTCCCGGGGCAGGCCGCAGGCCACCCCGCCGTCCGCCAGGGCCTCCAGGAACAGGTAGGCAAAAGCGGGGCCGCAGCCGGACACGCAGCTGGCTGCGTCTATCAGCCCCTCAGGCACCTGATCCACCAGCCCGGCGGGGGCCATCAGGTTTCGGAAGGAGGCCATATCCTCCTCCGTGGTCCCCAGGCCGCAGAACTGGAGCACCCCCTCGCCGATGGCCGCGGGGGTGTTGGGCATCACCCGGATCACCGGGCAGTCCACCCCCGCCATCTCCCGGATCCGGGCGCAGGTCAGGCCGGCGGCCATGGTCACCAGCACAAAGCAGTCCTCCCGCTCCTTCAGCACAGGGGTAAGAGAGGCCAGCATCTCCCCCATCACCTGGGGCTTCACTCCCAGAAAGATCAGCCGGCAGGCGCGGGCAACCTCTTCATTGGTACCTGCGGCGCAGCCCAGCTCTTCGGCCAGGGCTTCCGCCTTGGCGGGGGTGCGGTTGGCCAGCAGCACCTGCTGGGGGGGCACAGTTTTACAGACGGCCCGGGCCAGAGCAGCGCCCATGTTCCCCGTTCCGATAAATCCGACAGTCGCAGTCATGTGTGGGAGCCTCCTTCTTCTGATGCTCTTTTCGCCTATACTATATCACGGCCGCTCGCCTTTTTCAAACGGAAACAGATTAAGAAATGGTAAATCTTCTCCCTTTTTGCGTGGAGATCTGACGGTCCTCTCTCCCCCTGAGATAAATCCTAAGAAAATCTTAAGGATTTCTTGCTTGATTTTTCGGTCCCGTCCGCATAGACTAACTGTACTAATACAGTGAATACAGTTTGAAGGGAGGCGGCAGTATGCTGAATCTGGACTACCGGGATGCCCGGCCCATCTACGAGCAGGTGCGGGACAATCTGCGCCGGCTGATGGTGAGCGGCGCCATCCAGGAGGGGGAAAAGCTCCCCTCTGTGCGGTCCCTGGCCAGCAATCTTGCCATCAACCCCAACACCATCCAGCGGGCCTATGAGTCCCTGGAGGCGGAGGGCTATGTCTATTCTATCCCTGGGAAGGGCAGCTTCGCGGCCCCCCGCACCGGGGTGGATGAGGAGCGGCGGGACCGGCTGCTGGGGCAGTTCGACAGTCTGACAGCCGAGCTGCTGTACCTGGGGGTCACGCGGGATCGGCTGATCGCCCGCATCCGGGAAAAAGGGGGAGAGGTCCAATGATCAAGGTAAACAACGTCGTCAAGACCTTCGACGGCTTCCGCGCCCTGGATGGGCTCACCATGGAGGTGGAGAAGGGCTCCATCTATGGGCTGGTGGGCCCTAACGGCGCGGGAAAGTCCACCATCCTGCGGCACATCACCGGCATCTACCGCCCCGACTCGGGCACCATCACGGTGGACGGGGCGCCGGTGTACGAAAATCCGGCGGTGAAGTCCCGGGTGGCCTTCATCCCCGACGACCTGTACTACTTTCTGTCCGCCTCCACCCGGGACATGATGAAGTTTTACCGGGGGCTGTATCCCGCCTTTGATGACAAGCGCTATCAGGTGCTGAAGGAGGCCTTCCCGGCAGTAGACGAGAAACAGCCCATCCGCCGCCTGTCCAAGGGGATGCAGAAGCAGTCCGCCTTTTGGCTGGCTCTGTGCTGTAACCCCGACCTGCTGGTCTTGGACGAGCCGGTAGACGGCCTGGACCCGGTGATGCGGCGTCAGGTCTGGTCCCTGCTCATGGGGGACGTGGCCCAGCGGGGGACCACGGTGCTGGTCTCCTCCCACAATCTGCGGGAACTGGAAGACGTGTGCGACCACGTGGGCATCCTCAGCCGGGGCAAGGTGCTCCTGCAGCGCTCCCTCACCGATCTTCAGGACAACGTGGTCAAGATGCAGATCGTATTTCAGGAGCCGGAGATGCCCAAGCTGCCGGAGGACCTGGACCTGCTCCATGTCACCCAGGTGGGCCGCATCCACACCCTGATCGTCCGGGGCAGCTCCGACGTCATCAAAAGCCGGCTCGCCGCGTTCCAGCCCATCCTGATGGAGGCCCTGCCTCTGACGCTGGAGGAGATCTTTATCTATGAACTGGGAGGTGAGGACTATGCGGTCCGTGACATCATGCTTTAATTCCACCCTCTACCGCAAAAACCTCAGCCGCTTCTGGCCCATCTGGGCCCTGTACTCGGTGATCTGGCTGTTTGCCCTGCCCCTCAATCTGCTCACCACGATCCAGCGGGGGCAGAACTGGGCTCTGGAGGACCTTACGCACAGCCTGGACTATTTTTCCCGGGTCTCGGTGGTCGCCGTATCATTAAAAAACACGGTGCTGGCCGTCATCTTTGGCCTGCTGGCCGCTATGGCGGTGTTCAGCTATCTGGATGCCAGCCGCTCCGCCTGCATGATGCACGCCCTGCCCCTGCGGCGGGAGGCTCTGTTTTTCACCAACTATCTGTCCGGGCTCAGCTTCCTGCTGCTGCCCAACGCCGCCATCTTTGGCCTCACCCTGGCCGGCGAGGCTGTGGGGAACTGTCTGGATCTGAAGGCGCTGGCCATATGGCTGCTGGTCCAGTCCGCCTCCTGCCTCTTCTTCTACTCCTTTGCCGTCTTCTGTGCCATGTTCACCGGCCATCTGCTGGCCCTGCCTGTCTTCTACGGGGTGCTGAACTGCCTGGCGGCTATCATCAGCACGCTGATGGACTCGGTGCTCTACCTGTTTCTCTACGGCTACAACGGCCTGAGCGGCACCACCCAGCAGGCTGTGGCCTGGCTCACCCCTCTGGAGAAACTGGGCGGTGCTGTATCCTGGACCCAGGCTGCGGACAGCGGGGCCTATCAGCTTGCCCAGCCCGCCGTGGTGGCGGTCTACGCCGGTGTGGGGGTGGCCTTGTCTGCGGCCGCCCTGTTGATCTACCGCGCCCGCCAGATGGAGTCGGCGGGAGACGTGGTCTCCGTGCGGGTGGTCCGCCCCATCTTCAAGTACGGGGTGGCCGTCTGCGCTGGTCTCTCCGGCGGCACCTTTACCTACTATGTGCTGTTCGGAGACGGCCAGCTCTCCCTGGTGCTGTCCATCCTCTTCTGGGCTGCAGTGGGCTATTTTCTGGCGGAGATGCTGCTGCGCAAGTCCTTCCGCGTCTTCTCCGCCTGGCCGGGCTGCCTGGTCCTGCTGGCGCTGCTCTCCGCCCTGTTCCTGTGCATCCGGCTGGATCTCACCGGCTATCAGGACTACATCCCCGCCTCCGGCGAGGTGAGCCAGGTGACTGTGGATCTGGAGGGCAGCACCTATCCCAGCGACGGCTTCGGCGGGAGCGTCCAGATCACCGACCCGGAGCAGGTCGCCCAGATCACCGCCCTCCACCAGGCCATCGTAGCTGCCCGCTCCAGGGAGGATAGCATCTATGACGACTCCTTCTACATCTCCCTCTCCTACACCCTGTCCAACGGACAGAGCATCCGCCGCTACTACCACGGCGTTCCGCTGTACCGGGCGGAGCAGGGGATGGAGGGCACCGTCACATGGGCTCTGGATCAGCTGGTCTCTGACCGGAGCTTTGTCCGGGCCGGCTATGGACTTGACCAGTCCGCGGACTGGAGCCTGACGGAGGCGTACGTCTACGATCTCTGGGACATCCAGACCCAGAGCCACGAGTCCGCCTCCCTCTCCGCCGCCCAGGCGGAGCAGCTGTGGCAGGCCGTGCTGACCGATTTCGACGCGGGCACCATCGGCACCCGCTACCTTTTTGAGGACCAGGACCGCCTGGAGAACACCTGTGAGGCTGACCTGGACTTCAGCTTCTACCTGACGGAGCAGGACAGCATGGTGCACCGGGGCGGCTCTGTGACCATCACCCTCACCCCCCAGGCCTCCCACACCCTGGCCGTTCTGGAGGAGCTGGGCGTTCTCACCGACACCCGCATCGCCCGCACCCATGCCCAAGCCGATCGCTGGTACGCCATGACGGATGGAGCTGAGGACACTTCTTCCCTCTACACCGCCTCCCCCTGATGGACCCACACAGTCAAACATGCCCCGCCCGCTCCCATTGGAGCGGGCGGGGCATGTTTCTTTTTTATGGCTGGGCCTCCATGGTCTGTTCCACGATATCCCTCATGATCTCCCCTGTCATGGCGCTCTCCACATAGCCGTAGAGACTGCCCTCCCCGTCGATCATCCAGGTGGTGGGGTAGGCCCGGATGCCGTACTGATAGGTGAGCTGGTACTCCGTGTCCATCACTGTGGGGAAGGTATAGCCGTTCTCTTCCAGAAAGATGGCGATCTCCTCCTGGGTCCCCTCCTGCCCCAGCCCAGGGGCGGCCACTCCCAGTACCACCAGGTCCCCCTGGTTCCCGCCATACTCCTCATACAGCGCCTGGATATCCGGCATTTCCCCCCGGCAGGGGCCGCACCAAGTGGCCCAGAAATTGAGAAAAATGGTCTTGCCCTTGTAATCGGACAGACTGTGCTCCTCCCCGTACTGGTCCACCAGGGTGAAGTCAGGGGCAGGGACCACCGGCGGCTCCGACGCACCGTTGTCTGCATCTGTGGAGGCGGACGGCTCCTCCCCGCTGCCGACGCTCTGGCTCTGAGGCACGGCGGAGCCGGTCTGGGACAGATATTCGGTGAAGCCGTTCATAAAGCCGGTAAAGGTCATCACCCCCATCAGGATCAGCAGAGCCGCCCCCGCCTTCCCCGTCCAGCGCACCACCTGCTGGTGCCGCTTGAAGAAGGACAGCACCCCGCCGGTGAACAGCCCCACCGCTAGGAAGGGCAGCACAAAGCCCAGGGTGTACACCCCGATGAGCAGCGCCGCTGCCGGGGCCGAAGCCGAGGATGAGGCCATCAGGAGCACGCTCCCCAGCACCGGCCCTACACAGGGGGTCCAAGCGAAACTGAAGGTAAAGCCCAGGACCAGGGCCACCAGCGGCCCCATGGTCCGGCCGCCCAGCCGGAAGGGCAGCCTGTGCTCCCGCTCTAGCGCCATGGAATGTCCAAACACCCCCAGCTGGTACAGCCCGAACAGCACCATGATAATGCCGCTGATCCGGGCAAACCACAGCCGGTTATCGCTGAAAAACTGCCCCAAAGCGGTGAAGCCGAAGCCCAGCAGGAAAAAGGTGGCGCTGATCCCCAGCACAAAAAACAGGGTGTTCCACATCACCCGCCCCCTGGGGTAGCGGATGGTGCCGTCCACCTCCACCGTCTTGGCCCCGCCTGCCAGATAGCCCACATATAAGGGGACCAGAGGCAGGACGCAGGGGGAGAAGAAGCTGAGAATGCCCTGTATGAAAACCGTCAGCGCCGGAACGCTGATCTCCAGATCAAACCCCATAAAAAACCTCCATTTGCACTGTTCTCTGCGGCGGGATCATCCGCCGCCGGGGCAGGGTCCGCCGGAGAGCTTCCGGTCCACCTGTTCCACTGTGATCTCCTCCAGCCGGGCCATGCACCGGCCGTCCAGGTCATCAAAAAGGGCATCCATCACCTGAGCCATGCCGGTGGCCACCAGACACTTCACCTCCTGGCTGCCGCTGTGCCAGGAGGTGGAGACGAAGCGCACCTCCAGCGCCCGGGCCACCTGGGCCAGGGACACCTCCCCCGCCCCCTTGGCAAAGCGGTAGCCTCCGCCGGAGCTGCCCTCCTTGGTCTCCACCAGGCCGTCCTTTTTCATACGGGCGAGCACCTTCCGCACCCGGGCGGGGTTAGTGCAGATGTTCCGGGCCAGCTCCTCGCTGGACAGGACGCACCCTCTTCGGTTGAGATAGACCAGAGCGTGGACCGCCACGCAGAAATCGCTGTTCATAATGGTTCTCCTCCCAGGGAGCCGTTTTCTGTAACTTTATCAGATACAGAAGAGGCTGTCAAGAGGGTGTTCGTCCCACCATCAGGGACAGGCCCTGCCAATCCTGCCGCCAGCAGCACACCCGGCCCATCACCAGGAAACTGGCCAGGGACCTGCGGAGCAGGCGGTCGCCAGGGACGGACAGGCGGCCGGCACGCAAGCGTGCCGGCCGCCCAAACGGTCCTGCAAATCTCCCCCGGCTCACTCCAGGGTCAGGTCCCCCTCCCGGATCCAGCCGATCCGACGGAAAAACAGCCCGAACAGCCAAGCGAGGACGGCGGGCAGTACAAAGCAGATCAGCGCCATGGCCAGCCAGTCCATGCCGGTGATGGCAGCCTTGGCCCCCGTGGCCACATCGTTCACCCAGCCGGCATAGACCCCGATGGGGCCCACCATACCGCAGGTCCCCATTCCAGCCGCCACACCCCCGGCGGGGTCATTCATCTCAAACTGGAACACACAGGTGGCCAGGGGGCCGGTGACCGCGGAGGCGAGGATAGCGGGGAGCCAGATCCGGGGATTGCGGACGATGTTGCCCATCTGGAGCATGGAGGTGCCCAGCCCCTGGGAGATCAGGCCGCTCCAGCGGTTCTCCCGGAAGGACAGGACGGCGAAGCCCACCATGTTGGCGCAGCACCCCGCCACTGCGGCCCCGCCGGCCAGGCCGGTCAGCCCGATGGCGGCGCAGATGGCGGCAGAGGAGATGGGCAGGGTCAGGGCCACGCCGATGACCACCGACACCAGGATGCCCATCCAGAAGGGCTGGAGCACAGTGGCCCACTTGACGAAGTCCCCCACCGCGGAGGCCGCCGTGCCGATGGCCGGGGCCCACCAGGCCGACAGGGCCACCCCCGCCAGGATGGTCACCAGAGGGGTGACCAGGATGTCGATCTTGGTCTCCTTAGACACCGCCTTGCCCAGCTCCGCGGCGATGACCGCGATAAACAGCACCGCCAGAGGGCCTCCGGCGCCGCTGCCCCCGGACAGGGTGACGCTGCCCAGGGCATTGGCCGCATAGCCCACCGTGACCAGGGAAAAGAGGACCAGCGGGGGGGCCTTCAGGGCGTAGCCGATGGCCACCGCCATAGCCGCCCCGCTCATGGCCGAGGCGTATCCCCCCACTTCGATGAGGAACTCCATCCCCAGCTGCTGGCCCAGCGTCTTGATGATGGTGCCGATGAGCAGGGAGCAGAACAGCCCCTGGGCCATGGCCCCCAGGGCGTCGATGCCATACCGCTTGGCCGAGATCTCAATGTTTTTGCGCTTTAAAAACGCGCGGAGCTTTTCCATTTCTCTCACCTTTTTTCGTGATAGTCCCGCACCTGCCGGCAAAAAGGCCATACAGGTGTCAAGACACTTGTATGGCCTATTATAGCGGCTCTGTCCTGTTTGTCAACGAAAACTTTTCCCTCCGGCAGTCAAGCCCCGCCCGGCCGCAGCTCACCACAGCCGCTCCTTCGAATCATCCCGGCGTCCCCATCCTCCAGGTCAGGGCCGCCCCCCGGGCAGCCTTGGTCAGGCCGATCACCTTTTCCAGCCGGGGAAAAAAGGTATCCTGGGCCAGCTCCGCCAGCTTCTCTTCCTTCTCGGCGCGCTCCTCCTCTGTATCCGTCCAGTCCGGCCCGGTATTCATCGGCTCCGAGTACCAATCTGTGTACATGGAGTCCGGATAGGAGTAACTCTCCACCAGGTGCAGCCCCTCCCTCCCCGGCCCGGGCAGGATGAGCAGGCCGTCCTTGGGGGAGGCAAGCAGGGCATTGCGCAGTTCCAGGTCCCGCAGCACCAGCTTGGTAAAGGACCGGTCCGTGGTGGTGATGGTCCGGCCCCGGGTCACCTCCGGGCAGCCATAGTCCTCGTGGAGGTCCGGTCCGGAGGGCAGCTTCTCCAGTCCCCGGTCCAGGACGCCCAGCACCGTGTTGAGGCCGGTGGACATGGCACTTTTGGGGCGGATGCGCAGCTCATAGTCCCGCTCCAGATGGATCGCCAGCCGGACGCGGATGGAGGTCGTAGTGTACCGGCCATTGCTCTCCCCCACCGTCCGGATGATGAGCGGTTCGTCCCGGTAGCTCAGCACCAGCTCCCCGTCCCAGTCTGCTGCCCGGCTGCCCATAAATACGCCCCCCTTCTCCTTTTGATAGGCGTAAAGCATCTCGTTCCAGCTCATAAGTCCGCTCCTTTCCCGCTCCCGCCGGGTCTCATGCCCGCCGGAACTGCTTCTCCAGGTCCTTTCGGGTCAGCTCGATGGCCACCGGCCGGCCGTGGGGGCAGTATTTGACCTCTCCCCGCATGACGGCTCCCGCCACCTTCTCCAGCTCCTGGGGACTGGTGCGCCAGCCCCCCTTGATGGCCGCCTTGCAGGCCATGGTGTGGAACAGCTCGTCCCGGGCGGCGGAGGGGTCCGCCCGCCCGGTGGTGAGCAGCCTGCCCCCGATCTCCAGCAGGGTGTCCTCGATGTCCCCCGGGTCCACGTCAAAGGGGGCCTGCCGCACCACCAGCGCCCCCCCGCCGAAGTCCTCGGCGTAGAAGCCGAACTCCTCCAGCAGCGGCAGGTTGGCCAGCAGGGCGGCCCCCTCCTCCGCCGGGGGATGGAGGGTGACCGGGGTGAGCAGGGTCTGCACCATGGGGGTGTAGCCCTCCGCCTTCATGCGGTCGAAGTTCATCCGCTCGTGGGCGGCGTGCTTGTCGATAAACAGGATGGTGTCCCCCTGTTCCACGATGATGTAGGTGTTCAGCACCTCCCCGGCGATGCGCCAGGGGGCTGCCTCTCCCTCAGGCTCAGGCTCCGCCGGGGCGGAGATCTGGGGCGCGGGCCCTTCCTCCAAGGCCGGAGCCGGGCCCGGGTCTGGTGCGGGCGTCTCCGCCGGCGCGGGGGCGGGGCGCTCCGTCCGGGTCCCGGCCAGGAGGTCGAAGTCCTCCGGCGCCATCCGGTCGTGGCAGGTCATCCCGCCCTGGGCTTCACCGGGGCAGGCGGGGGCCGGGGCCTCCCCGGTCTTCCACTCCCCGGGGGCGGTCATTTCTCCAGAGATCGGAGCCCTGGGATGGGGAGGCTCCGCCGGGGCGGGCTGGGGTGTGCGCTCCCGCTGCTGGGGCGAGAGGAAAGAGGCGGCGGAGGGCATCCGGGACAGGCCGGGCACCTCCCGACGGCTGTAGGTCACGTCGTGGAGGGGCAGCTCCCCGGCGGACAGCCTGGTCTGGTTGGGGGTTACGGTGTCGTGGGCCCGGGGCTTCTCCAGCGCCACGGCGGGGCGGACATGGTCCCGCTCCAGGGCGGAGAGGACCGCGTGGTACACCGCGCTGAACACCCCCCGCTCGCTGCCGAACTTCACCTCCGTCTTGGCCGGGTGCACATTCACGTCCACCGCGCTGAGCCTGGTGGTCAGATGGAGGACACAGCCGGGAAATTTGCCCACCATCTTCTGGTTCTGGTAGGCCTCCTCCAGGGCGGCCATCATCAGCCGGGACTTCACCTGCCGCCCGTTAACGAAGAAGAACTGCCAGTTCCGGCTGGCCCGGCAGCAGGAGGGCTGGGAGACGAAGCCGGACACGGACATGCCCTCGTCCGAGCTGTCCACCTGGGTGAAGCCCAGGGCCAGATCCCGGCCCAGCACCGCGTAGACGGCGGAGCGCAGCTGTCCGTCCCCGGGGGTGGCCAGCTCCTGCTTTCCGTCCCGGAGGAATTTCACTGCCACCTCCGGGTGGGACAGGGCCACCCGCTGGACCACGCCGAAGACGGCGGCCCCCTCGGCGGCGTCCTTTTTCATGAACTTCAGCCGGGCGGGGGTGTTGTAGAACAGGTCCCGCACCACCATGGTGGTGCCCAGGGGGCAGCCCGCCTGCTCCACCGGCCCGGCCACGCCCCCCTCCAGGGACAGGGAGGCCCCCAGCGGGGCATCCTGGGTGCGGCTCATCACGTCGATGCGGGAGACGGCGGAAATGGCGGCCAGTGCCTCCCCCCGGAACCCCAGGGTGCCGATGGCCTCCAGGTCATACTCCGTGCGCAGCTTGCTGGTGGCGTGGCGGAGGAAGGCGGTCTTCATCTGGGGGGCCGGGATGCCGCAGCCGTCATCGGTGACCCGGAGGAAAGTGAGGCCGCCGTGGGCGATCTCCACGGTCACCGATCTCGCCCCCGCGTCGATGGCGTTTTCCATCAGCTCCTTGGCCACGCTGGCCGGCCGCTCCACCACCTCGCCGGCGGCGATCAGGTCGGCAACGTGGGGATCTAACACTTGGATCTCAGGCATAGAGCACCTCCAGAAATTCAAAGCTCCGCTCCTGCGGGCCGTTTTTGGTCATAATAGTCAGAATACAGATCCCGGGACGGGGCCGGGCCTCCCCCGCCCCTTATCCCATAAGGTCCAGCCGGACAGAATCCGGGTCCACAAAGGCCCGCCCCGGCCGGTCCGGGTCCAGCCAAACGAGGACCTCCGCCCCCTCCTGGGGCTCCCCCCACAGCAGGCCGGTGGACACGGTATAGTCCCGGCCGCCCCAGGTGTACCCGCACACCGCGCTCCAGGGCGAGTTCCGGCCCGGGACATTGACAAAGGACTGGGTGTTCCAGGTCACGAAGATGTGGTGGCGGACCGAGCGGACGGTGCCGGAGACCGCCGTGCCCTCCCGCCGCAGCCGCGCCTGGCTCCGCCGCCGGGCCAGGCAGGCCAGGGCGCACCCGCCCCCCGCCGCCAGCAGGGCGGCCCCTATGGGCAGGAAGGCCCAGTCGGGCCCCGCGCCCCCCACCGGGATGTCCCACAGCAGGACGGCCCCGCCGAACAGGAGGAAAAACGCCCCCATCAGTCCCAGCACCCAGGCGCACAGCTCCGCCCGAGAATTTGGACGCCCCATGCCGCTCACCTCCTCTTTCATCCGGGCCTCTCCGCCCCGCCTCAGCTCTCCTGCAGGTCCTGCTTCAGCTCCGCCAGCAGGTTGAGGGCCTCGATGGGGGACAGGATGTTCACATCGGTCATCCGGAGCTTTTTCAGCACCGTCTGGCTGCCCAGGTCCATCAGGGAGACCTGCTCCCCGTCCGCCGGAAGGGCCGGTCCCCCTGCGGGGAGGACGCCGCTCCCCGACTCCAGCTCCTCCAGGATGGTCCGGGCCCGCCGAATGACCCGGTCGGGCACCCCGGCCAGCTTGGCCACCTCGATGCCGTAGCTCTGGTCCGCGCCCCCCCGGACGATCTTCCGCAGGAAGATCAGGTCGTTCCCCCGCTTCTTGGCGGCGATGTTGTAGTTCTTCACCCCGGGGATCTCCCCCTCCAGGGCGGTGAGCTCGTGGTAGTGGGTGGCGAACAGGGTCTTGGCCCCCAGCCGCTTCCGGTCGGCGCAGTACTCCAGCACCGCCCGGGCGATGGCCATGCCGTCATAGGTGGAGGTCCCCCGGCCGATCTCGTCCAGGATGAGCAGGGAGCGGGCGGTGGCGTTCTTCAGCAGTCCGGCCACCTCGTTCATCTCCACCATGAAGGTGGACTGTCCGGAGGAGAGGTCGTCGCTGGCCCCGATGCGGGTGAACACCCGGTCCACCACGCCGATGCGGGCGGAGCGGGCGGGGACGAAGGAGCCCATCTGGGCCATGAGGACGATGAGGGCCACCTGGCGCATGTAGGTGGACTTGCCCGCCATGTTGGGGCCGGTGATAATGGCGCACAGGTCCTCTCCGCTGTCCATGTGGGTGTCGTTGGGGACAAAGGGGGTGCCGGCGGGGAGCACCTTCTCCACCACCGGGTGGCGCCCCTCGGAGATGCTCAGGGAGTCGGAGCCGTCCACCTGGGGCATGCAGTAGCCGTTGACGGCGGCCACCACCGCGAAGGAGGTGAGCACATCCACCTGGGCCACGGCGGCGGCAGCCTTCTGGATCTGGGCCACGTGGGCGCAGGTCTGCTCCTTCAGCTGGCAGAAGAGCTGGTACTCCAGGGCCACCACCTTGTCCTGGGCGGAGAGGATGGTGTGCTCCAGGTCCTTCAGCTCCTGGCTGATGTACCGCTCGGCGTTGACGGTGGTCTGCTTCCGGGCCCAGTCGGGGGGCACCAGCCCGGTCTGGGACTTGGCCACCTCGATGTAGTAGCCGAACACCTTGTTGTAGCTCACCTTCATGTTCTTGATGCCGGTCTGCTCCTTGGTCCGGGTCTCCAGGTCGGCCAGCATCTCTGCCCCGTGGTCGATCACGTTGCGCAGGCGGTCCACCTCCTCGCTGTACCCCGGACGGATGAACTTGCCCTCCCGCACGGAGAAGGGGGGCTCGTCCACCAGGGCGGAGCTGAGCAGCGCCCGCAGCTGGGGCAGGTCGTCCATCTCCCGGCGCAGGGACTGGATCAGGGCGGAGGGGCAGCCCTCCAGCAGCTCCCGCAGCCGGGGCAGCCTGCCCAGTCCGGCGGACAGGGCGGCCAGGTCCCGGCCCCCGGCGGTTCCGTACACCACCCTGCCGATCAGGCGCTCCAGGTCGGTGATCTCCTTCAGGCAGAGCACCACCTCCTCCCGGGTGATGATGTCCTCCACCAGATCGCTCACCGCCTGCTGCCGGCGGTTGATCTGCACCGGGGAGAGGAGGGGGCGCTCCATCCATCCCCGGATCAGCCGCCGCCCCATGGCGGCGCGTGTCGGGTCCCGGCCCCGCGGCGGGGGGCCCTTCTTCTCCTGGCCCCGCGGGGGCTCGGTGAGCTCCAGGGTCTGCCGGGCGTTCAGGTCCAGCTCCATGAACTGGCCCGCGGTGTAGCAGGTGAGGGCGGCGATGTGGCTCAGGTCGGTCTTCTGGGTCTCGTACAGGTAGGAGAGCAGCCCCCCGGCGCACTGCACACAGGCCTGGTCCTCCGGGGGCAGGCTATCCAGCCCGGTGCGGAACTGCTTTTGCACCAGGGGCAGGGCGGCCTCATAGCGGAAGCGGGCCTCCCCCCCGTTCTCACAGCGGCAGTCCAGCCGCTCCCGCAGGAACTGGGGCAGGCCCTCCAGGCTCCAGGCCCCGTCGGAGAGCACCGCCTCCCGGGGAGAGAAGCGGCCCAGCTCGTTTTTCAGGTGGTCCATGGCCTCCGCCCCCGCCGGAAAGGAGGTGACATAGAACTCGCCGGTAGAGATGTCGCACAGGCACAGCCCCAGCGCCCGGGAGTCGGCGTACACCCCGCCGATGTAGTTGTTTTTCCCCTCCTCCAGCATGGAGGAGTCGATGAGGGTGCCGGGGGTGATGATGCGGATGATGTCCCGGTCCACCAGCCCCTTGGCCAGGGCCGGGTCCTCGGTCTGCTCGCAGATGGCCACCTTGTAGCCCTTGGCGATGAGGCGGGCGATGTAGCTCTCGCAGGAGTGGTAGGGCACGCCGCACATGGGGGTGCGCTCCTCCGGGGGCTTGTTCCGGTCCCGGGTGGTGAGCGTCAGGTCCAGCTCCCGGGAGACCAGCTTGGCGTCCTCGTTGAACATCTCATAAAAATCCCCCAGCCGGAAGAAGAGGATGGAGTCGGGATACCGCTCCTTCATCTCCAGGTATTGGCGCATCATGGGGGTGATCTCAGCCATATCGGCACCGCCTTTCGGTAAAATAAAAGTAAAAAGTGCAAAATCCTGTGGAAAGTGTGGAAAAGTACAACGAAACAGACAGGAGGCGCACTAACCGCCAGCGCGCCTCCCGGGGGTCAGCTCTCCTCCGGCCCCCCCTGGTCGCTCCGTCCCGCCAGGTAGTCCAGGGTGACCCCGTAAAAATCCGCCATCCGGATCAGGGTGGACAGTTGGGGTTCCTGCTGACCGTGTTCATACCTCTGATAGGTGCGGTGGGGCACATCCAGCGCCTTTGCCGCATCTTTCTGCAACAGTTTCTTGGTCTCTTTCAGTTCCTGAAGCCGCGTTGAAAACGTCGCCATTTACACACCTCGTATTGACGCGCCATTTTTGGCATGTTATAATCAAAATACGATAACCCGCAGAAGGGAGCGCTATTGTTTATGACTTCTTTTTGGGACCACTTATATCAATACGCCCAGGAACATCTGGTCGTCCGCTATCTCCAGGAGGAGCCCACCGGCTACGGCCGGCTCTCCATCCAGACGGACGCCCGCCGGCGGGGGCTGGAGGACCTGCTGCGGGGCCCCGCCGCCCGCTCCTTCCGCCGCCTCTGGGAGGAGCAGCAGGAGCTGCACAGCCTGGAGGAGCAGGCCCTCTTCCGGGCCGGGCTGTCCATGGGCCTGGCCCTGGGCGGCCGGGTCCGGGACTTGGAGTAGCCCCGCCGCCCGTCCCTCTGCGGGGCCCTTGGGGCGGGGGCTCCCCCCTCACTCCGCCAGCTCCCCGAACAGGGACCAGGTGTTGGCGTCGGTGATCCGCACCTGCCGGAACTGGCCGATCAGCTCCGCCGGGCCGTCCAGCCGCACCAGCCGGTTGCCCGGCGTGCGGGCGGCCAGGGGATACCGGGCGTCCCCGCTGTCCCCGTCGATCAGGCAGCGCAGGGTCTTCCCCACATAGGCCGCGTGCTTCTCCGCGGAGATCTGGTTCTGGAGGTCCACCAGGCGCTGGAAGTTGGCCTGCTTCTGCTGGTGGGGCACGGGGTCGTCCATCTGGGCGGCGGGGGTCCCCACCCGGGGGGAGAAGATAAAGGTGAACAGGGCGTCGAACCGCACCTGCTCCAGCAGGGACAGGGTCTCCTCAAACTCCTCCGTAGTCTCTCCGGGAAAGCCCACGATCACGTCGGAGGTGAGCACGATGTCCGGGATGAGCTCCTTCAGCCGCCGCACCTCGTCCAGGTACTGCGCCCGGTCATAGTGGCGGTTCATGGCCCGGAGCACCCGGTCATTGCCCGCCTGGAAGGGCAGGTGGAGCACCGGGGCCACCTTCCCGCACCGG
Organism: Flavonifractor sp.; assembly: GCF_019422385.1. NCBI lineage: Bacteria > Bacillati > Bacillota > Clostridia > Eubacteriales > Oscillospiraceae > Flavonifractor > Flavonifractor sp. The sequence goes on along the minus strand of NZ_JAHZDL010000030.1, from coordinate 6,869 downwards.
GCCATGGTCTCGAACAGCTTCTGGGTGGCGTCCTTGGGGTGGGAGGTCATAAAGCGGATCAGGAAGTCCCCGGGCACGGCGTTCACCCGCTCCAGCAGGTCTGCGAAGTCCAGGGGCTCCTCCAGGTCCTTGCCGTAGGAGTTCACGTTCTGGCCCAGCAGGGTGATGTCCCGGTACCCCTCCGCCGCCAGCTGCTCCACCTCGGCCAGGATGTCCTCCGGCCTGCGGGAGCGCTCCCGGCCCCGCACATAGGGCACGATGCAGTAGGAGCAGAAGTTGTTGCACCCGTACATGATGGACACCCAGGCCTTTACCCGGTCCTGCCGCACCACCGGGATGCCCTCGGAGATGGAGCCCGCCTCCTCCGCCACCTGGAACACCCGCCCCCGCTGGGTGAGCAGGGTGTGGATGAACTCGGGAAAGCGCCAGAGGGCGTGGGGCCCGAACACCAGGTCCACGTGGCGGAAGGACTGCTTGATCTTCTCCGCCACATGGGCCTCCTGGGCCATGCAGCCGCACACGCAGATGATCTGCTCCGGGTGGCGGCGCTTCACGTGGACCAGGGCGCCCAGGTTGCCCAGCACCCGCTGCTCCGCATGCTCCCGGATGGCGCAGGTGTTGAGCACGATGATCTGGGCCTGCTCCTCGTCCTGGGTGAAGCCGTAGCCCATCTCCCGGAGATAGCCCCGGATGCGCTCGGAGTCCGCCTCGTTCTGCTGGCAGCCGTAGGTGTCCACAAAGGCCAGGGGCTGGGCGGGCCGGGCGGCGCTGAGGGCCGCGACCTCCCGGCAGTACTGGAGCTGGCGGGAGATGTCCTCCGGGGAAATTCGGGTGGTCTGCTGTCTCATAGATCGCAACCTCCTGAGGGGGATTTGATGGTCGTCCGGCCCCTCCTGCTGCATGGAGACACCGATCGAATAATCATACCATTTTTCCCGAAAAAGCACAAGGCCGGACTTTTGCTTTTCGCCGCTTTTCCACCCGGTCCCCGCAGGGCGCGGCTCTCCGCCCCTCCCTGGAAAAATGCGGGCCCCCTCGCGGTTTTCCGTTGCGTTTCTCTCAAAAGGGTGATAGAATGAATCGTTAAATGGTTACACTGGAGGGAGACGTATCTCTCTCCTTCCCAACAGAGAGAAAAAGGGGGCTGTGCCATGCGGGTGCTGGTCATTGAGAAGGCGGCCGTAAAGCAGAACATCAGGGTGGTGAAGCGCCGTGCCGGAGGGGCCGCCGTCTACGGCGTCCTCTCGGGAGACGCCGGGGGCGCCGGCATCGCCGAGATGGCCGAGCTGCTCCGGGCCGAGGGCATCGGCCGCTTCGCCGTCAGCGAGGCGGAGGAGGCCGAGGCGCTGCGGAAGGCCGGCTTTGTGGACGAGGAGATCCTCATGCTCCGCTCCACCACCGACCGGGAGGTGCTGGAGCGGCTGGTGGACCTGAACGTGGTGTGCACCATCTCCTCCGTGGACACGGGCCTGGCCCTCAACGCCCTGGCGGAGAACCGCTCCACCGTGGCCGAGGCCCACATCCAGGTGGACACCGGCATGGGCTTCGGCGGCTTCCTGGTGGGGGAGCCGGAGAAGATCCTGCTGGCCTACCGCTCCCTGCCCAACGTGGCCCTGTCCGGCATTTACACCCAGATCCACGCCGCCCCAGCCGGCCAGGAGGCGGAGCACCAGCTCCAGCAGTTCCAGCGGGTGCTGGACGCCATCCACGCCGCCGGCTTTGAGACCGGCACCGTCCACGCCGCGGGGTCCTACGCCCTGATGCACTGCGATCTTGCCCGCATGGACGCGGTGCGGGCGGGCTCGGTCCTGCTGGGCCGCTGCCGCCGCACCAAAGACGACGGGCTCTCCACCGTAGGCCACGGGGAGGCCGGCATTGCCGAGATGCGCTGGCTGCCCAAGGGGCACACCGTGGGTGCGGAAAAGACCGCCGTTTTGAAAGCGCCCACCCGGGTAGCGGTGGTCCCTGTGGGCTATCAGCACGGCTTCGGGGTGGAGCGGCCCCGTCCCGCCGGCCTGCTGGGCACCCTGGGCCGCTGGCGGCGGGGCAGGCGGCTTTATGTCCGGGTGAACGGCCAGCGGGCCCGGGTCATCGGCTCTGTGGGCGTGAGCGAGACCCTGGTGGATGTCACCGATCTGAAGTGCTCCGCCGGAGATGTGGTCTCCTTCGACCTGGACCCCATGTACGCCCGGGGCTGTGTCCGCCAGTACCGGTGATCCTCCCTGCGATTTCAAGAAAAAGGTGTTTGATATGTCCAGAACGGTGTCTTTTCAGCCGCTGCTCTTCGGCGGCGATATCAATGTTTACAGTGTGGCCCGTGCCTTTCACGAGGCCTATGGGGTGAAGAGCGTGGCCTTCGGCAAGTTCCACACCTTCCCCTGTGCCTTCAGCTCCATCATCGACTACCGCACCTGCCCCGACAATGAGGACCCCGCCGTCTTCCTCTCCAATGTAGAGAAGGTGGCCCTGGAGTTCTCCCACAAGACCGTCATCGTCCTGGGCTGCGGGGACAGCTATGTGCAGCTGTGCGCCCACCTGAAGGACCAGTTTCCCCGAAACGTGGTGGCCCCCTACATCGACGGCGCCCTGCTGGACCGCCTCATCAACAAGGAGCACTTCTACGAGCTGTGCGACCAGCACGGCATCGACCACCCGGCCACCTTTATCTACGACGGCTCCATGGGCCACGACTTCACCCTGCCCTTCGGCCCCCCCTATGTGGCCAAGCCGGCCGACAGCGTGGCCTACTGGGAGCACGAATTCGAGGGGGTGAAGAAGGTCTTCATCTGTCAGACCTGGGAGGAGCTGCTCCACGCTCTGGACCTGGTGTACGCCTCCGGCTACCCCGACCATATGGTGATCCAGGAGTTCATCCCCGGAGACGACACCTACATGCGGGTGATGACCAACTACTCCGACCGCAGCGGCCAGGTGAAGCTGATGTGCCTGGGCCATGTGCTGCTGGAGGAGCACTCCCCCCACGGCATCGGCAACCATGCCGTCATCATCACCGAGTACGACGAGGCCCTTTCCCTGAAGATCAAACAGCTGCTGGAGGAGCTGCATTACACCGGCTTCTCCAACTTTGACATCAAGTACGACAGCCGGGACGGCAAGTACAAGCTCTTCGAGATCAACTGCCGCCAGGGGCGCAGCAATTACTACGTCACTGGCGCGGGATACAACATCGCCAAGCTGCTGGTGGAGGACCGGATCGAACACCGGGAGCTGCCCTTCGTCATCACCAAAAACCACGCCCTGTGGCGGATGGTGCCCAAAAAGGTGGCCTTCAAATTCATCCCCAAGGCATATCACCCCCAGATGAAGGCCCTGATCCGGGCGGGGGCGTCCACCCACAGCCTGGAGTACCACCGGGACTATACCCCGGCCCGCATCTGGCGGGTATGGAAGACCCACATCGGCAACATGGTCCGCTTTGACCGCCACAACAAGGTCCCGGAGAACTGAGCAGACTGGAGGGAAGCCATGTCAACTGTCAAGACCCGCGGCGCCAAGGGCGCCAGAGAGCCCCGGGAGCCCAAGCTGGGCGTGCTGGGTGGGATGGGGCCCCAGGCCACCCAGGTGTTCTATCAGTACGTGCTGGACCGGACAGAGGCCTCCTGCGACCAGGAGCATCTGCCCGCCCTGATCCTGTCTGACACCGGGGTCCCGGACCGGACCGCCTCCATCCTCACCGGGAACACCGAGCCTATGTACCAGCGCCTGCTGGCCGACGCCCGCCTGCTGGAGGAGTGCGGCTGCACCGTCATCGCCATCCCCTGCAACACCTCCCACTACTTCGTGGACCGCATCCAGCAGGAGATCGGCATCCCCATCCTCCACATGATCCGGGAGACCGCCCGGACCTTGGTGGCCCAGGGGAAGCGCCGCCCCGCCATCCTTGCCACCGACGGCACCATCCGCACCGGCCTGTATCAGAAGGAGTGCGCCGCCTTCGGCCTGGAGGCCGCCCCTCCGGAGCCCGCTGTCCAGCGTCTGGTCATGTCCATCATCTACGAGGAGATCAAACGGGGGGAGCGGGGCAGCCGGGAGAAATTTGCCCAGATCGACCGCGCTCTGGCCTCCATGGGCTGTGACTGCGCCATTCTGGGCTGCACCGAGCTGTCCGTCTTCCGCAGCTACCACAGCCTGCCCCCCTTCTACGTGGACGCCATGGAGGTGCTGGCCGAGCTGGCCGTCGTCCGCTGCGGCAAACAGCTGCGCACCATCTAAGGAAACATCTCCGGGGCGGTGCCTGCCCACGCCCGCCGTTGGAACGTACTCCGCAAATTGAAAATGGGGGTGGCGCCCCCATCCACACATGACAACACCAGGAGGTTTGCTCTATGGATCTCACGCCCCACACCCTGGGCGAATACTGCGCCCTGCTGGAGCCCCAGCTGGCCGCTCCTCTGCCCGAGGGGCTGGACCTGTCCCAGTCCGTCGCCCTGGTCTCCTGCGACAGCCAGGAGGTGGTCCCCGGCACTCTCTTTCTGTGCAAGGGCGCCCACTTCAAGGAGGCCTATCTGTCCCAGGCCGCCCAGCGGGGCGCGGTGGCCTATGTGAGCCAGACCCCCTACCCTGCCGTGGATCTGCCCTGCATCCTGGTGTCCGACATGCGCCAGGTGATGGCCCCCCTGGCCGACCGGTACTACGGCCATCCCTCCGGGCTCCTGTCGGTCATCGGCATCACCGGCACCAAGGGCAAGTCCTCCACCGCCTATTATCTGAAGTATATCCTGGATGAGTATCTGGCGGAGCAGGGCGGGCCGGAGAGCGGCATCATCTCCTCCATCGACACCTACGACGGCTCGGAGCGCTTCGAGTCCCACCTCACCACGCCGGAGCCCCTGGATCTCCAGCGGCACTTTGCCCACGCGGTGGCGGCCGGCATCCCCTACCTCACCATGGAGGTGTCCAGCCAGGCGCTGAAGTACCACCGCACCCTGTGCACCCGCTTCGCCGCCGCCTGCTTCCTGAACATCGGCCTGGACCACATCTCCCCCATCGAGCACCCCGACTTTGAGGACTACTTCTCCTCCAAGCTGCGGATCTTCGCCCAGGCGGAGGTGGGGTGCGTCAATCTGGACTGCGAACACGCCGGCCGGGTGCTGGCCGCCGCCCAGACGGGCAGCCGCCAGGTCATCACCTTCTCCCAGAAGGACCCGGAGGCGGACATCTATGCCTCCCAGGTGCGCAAGCGGGGCAACGACATCCTGTTCCGGGTGCGTTCCCGCCGCTTTTCCCGGGAGTTCCGGCTGACCATGCCCGGCCTGTTCAACGTGGAGAACGCCCTGGCCGCCATCGCGGTGTGCGAGGGGCTGAACATCCCGGAGCGGGCCGTCTATGTGGGGCTGATGAAGGCCCGGGTCCCCGGCCGCATGGAGGTGTACACCAATGCGGACAGCCACATCGTGGCCATCGTGGACTACGCCCACAACCGCATGTCCTTCGAGACCCTGTTCCGCTCCGTTCAAACGGAGTACCCCGGCCGCCGGGTGGTCACCGTGTTCGGCTGTCCGGGGAAAAAGGCCCTGGACCGCCGGCGGGACCTGGGGGAGATCTCCGGTCGCTGCTCCGACCTGGTGGTGCTGACAGAGGAGGACTCCGGGGAGGAGGACACCCTCTCCATCTGCCGGGAAATCGCCTCCTATGTGGAGGCCCAGGGCTGCGACTACTCCATCGAGCCCAACCGGGGGGAGGCCATCCGCCAGGCGGTGCTGGGCTGCCGGGAGCCCTCCGTCCTCCTCATCACCGGCAAAGGGGCAGAGACCCGCCAGAAGCGGGGCACCGAGTATATCGACACCCCCTCTGACGTGGACTATGTCCAGTCCTTTCTTCAGGAGTACGACGTGCGCCACGGCCTGGACGGCATGGAGAAGGTGCGCTCCCTGCTGTCCATTCTGCCCATCCTCAAGCGGGACGAGGGCCGGACCGTTGTGGTGAAATACGGCGGCTCCGCCCTGGGGGCGGAGGCGGCCACCGACACCACCCTCCAGGACGTGGCCGCCCTGCGCATGGTGGGCGTCCGGGTGGTGCTGGTCCACGGCGGCGGCAAGCACATCACCGCCCTGCTGGACAAGCTCCAGGTGCCCACCCGTTTCGAGAACGGCTACCGCTATACCGACCAGGCGGTGCTGGAGACGGCGGAAATGGCCCTCTCCGCCCAGGTAAACAAGGCCATCGTCTCCCGTCTGAGCCAGCTGGAGGTGTCTGCCGTAGGCCTGTCCGGCAAGGACGGCGGCCTGCTCACCGCTGTGGAGAAGGACCCGGCCCTGGGCCGGGTGGGGTCCATCACCCGGGTGGAGCCCCGTATCCTTCAGACCCTGCTGGACGGGGACTTCCTGCCGGTGGTCTCCCCCATCGCCGCGGGGGAGGACGGCGGCGGCTTCAACTGCAATGCCGACGACGCGGCCCGGGCGGTGGCGGCGGCTCTGGGGGCGGACAAGCTGATCTTCCTCACCGACACCGCCGGGGTGCTTATCGACAGCCACAACAGCAAGACTGCCGTCCCCCACATGGATGTGAAGCGGGCGGAGGAGCTGATCGACACCGGGCTCATTGCCGGGGGCATGGTGCCCAAGGTGCGGGGCTGTATCCAGGCCATCCGCGCCGGGGTGGGCGAGGTGTCCATCCTGGACGGCCGGGTGGAGCACGCCCTGCTGCTGGAGATGCTCAACCAGCGGGTCCAGGGGACCACCATCACCGGCTGACCCCCGTTCAAAAGAAAACGGGGCTGTCGAAGAAGCGGCTTTTCCGCTTTTTCCACAAGCTGAAACGGCGCCCCCGCCTGTGGCGGGGGCGCCGTCTATTTCAATTTTCAACGACTCATGAAAGATTTTCACAGCTGTGAATGAAAATAACGCAAG
>NZ_JAHZDL010000003.1:1654-60836 GCF_019422385.1 Flavonifractor sp. | reverse complement strand
AGGTGTGGATGCGGCCGCCGGACTCGGTCTCCGGCACCCGCTGCACCCGGTGGACGCCGCTCTCAAATTTCAACCGGGAGTAGGCCCCGTCCCCCTCGATGGTGAAGCAGATCTCCTTGATGCCGCCCAGCTCGGTCTCGTTCACCGAGTCCACCTCCACCTTCCAGCGGCGGGCGTCCGCGTACATGGAGTACATGCGGAACAGGGAGTGGGCGAACAGGGCCGCCTCCTCCCCGCCCACGCCGGCCCGGATCTCCACGATCACGTTCTTGTCGTCGTTGGGATCCCGGGGCAGCAGGAGCACCTTGATCTCCTCCTCCAGCCGGGCCATGTCCTCCTTGGCCTGGTGGAACTCCTCCTGGGCCAGCTCCTTCATGTCTGGGTCGCTCATCAGCGCCTCGGCGTCCGCCAGATCCTGCCGGCGGCGCTGGTAGGCCCGGTAGGCGGACACCACCGGCTCCAGCTCCCGCTGCTCCTTGTTGAGCTTTGCCACCAGGGCGGGGTCGTCATAGGTCTCCGGCGCGCCCAGCCGGGCCTCCACGTCCGCGTAGTGGAGATCCAGCGAGCGTAGTTTTTCCATCATTTCCAAATCATATCACCTGTCAAACAAAAAGGACTTTACCAGGGCAAAGGGCTCCCGGAAGAACATCTGCACCCTCGACGGGAAGTGGCTCACCGGCGCGGCCAGGGTGGAGAGGGTGTCTCCGCCGCCGCTGGCCCGGTTCCACAGCATCTGAATGCGGGTCAGGTGGAAGTCGCTGGACACCAGCAGCACCCGCTCCGTCCCGTCGATCTCCCCGCTCTGAAAGAGGTCCAGAGTGTTGTTCACGTTCTGCCAGGTGTTGCGGGACCGGTCCTCCCGGATGATCTGGTCTCCGTCCGCCCCGTGCTCCACCAGGTAGTCATACATGGCCTGGGCCTCGGACACGTGCTCGTCGTCCCCCTGGCCGCCGGAGACCACCACCGTCATGTCCGGGTGGTCCTCCAGATAGTCCAGGGCGGTGTCCAGCCGGTCCTGGAGCAGGATGGACGGCCCGTCCGGATCCACCTTGCACCCGAAGATCACCATGACCTCCGGGGCGCCGTCCCCCGCCGCCACCCGGGTGCGGCCGCCGGAGAGCACAATGCCCTCCAGCACGGCGAAGGCCAGCACCGCCAGCAGCACCACCGCCAGCAGAATTTTCAGCCACAGGGGCTTCCTCCGCCCCTCGTAGGGGTGGTAGTAGTTTTTCTTTCTCTGTCTCAGCTTCACCCTTTGGCCTCCTCCAGCTCCGCCGCCAGGGTCTCCCACCTGGTGTAGAGGGTGGCGATCTCCTCCTCCAGGGCCTTCTGCTCCTCATAAACCTTCTGGAGCTCCAGGTAGTTGGAGGCCACCTCCTCGGCCTTCAGCGACAGCTCGTACTGCCGCTCCTCCGCCTTGGCCACCGCCCGCTCCGCCGCCGCCACCTGCTTCTCCAGCTCCTTGGTGCCGCCGGGGCGCTTGGGCTTCTCTTTTTTGGCGGACTGCTCCTTTTCGGCGGGGGCAAGCCCCCGCCCTACCTGTTTCTCTTTGCCGGAGGCCGTAGCCTTAGCCCGCTCCTGGGCCGCCCGGTACTCCTCAAAGGTGCCCCGGAAGTCGGTGATCTGCCCGTTCTCCAGCATCCAGATGCGGGTGGCGAAGCGGTTGATGAAGTAGCGGTCGTGGGAGACAAAGAGCAGGTTGCCCTCGTAGCTCTCCACCGCCTCCTCAATCCACTCCCGGCTGGCCACGTCCAGGTGGTTGGTGGGCTCGTCCAAAATCAGCAGGTTGATCTTCTCGTCCATGAGCATGCACAGGCGCAGGCGGCTCTGCTCCCCGCCGGACAGGGCGGACACCGGCTTGAACACGTCCTCCCCCCGGAAGTTGAAGGCCGCCAGGCGGTTGCGGGCGGTCTGGGTGGAGCAGTCCTGGTCGTAGATCATGGTGTCCACCAGGTTCCGCTCCGGGTGGGAGAAGTGGATGATCTGGGGCAGGTAGCCGATCTTCACCGTGGGGCCCATGCGGAGCTTGCCGCTGTCCGGCGCCTCCTCCCCCAGCAGGATTTTCAGCAGGGTGGATTTGCCGGTGCCGTTGTCCCCCAGCAGGGCGATGCGCTCCCCGCCGATCACCTCCAGGTTCACGTGGTCAAAGAGCACCCGGCCGTCAAAGGACTTTTTCAGCTCCTTGATGGTGAGCACCTCGTCCCCCCGGAACTGGCTCTCCCCGAACTTCCTATCCAGGCGGCGCTCCCTGGTGGGCTTGTCGGTGGTGCGGATGCGCTCAATGCGCTTCTCCATGGACTGGGCCCGCTTGAAGATCTTATCGTTGCCCGAATAGGCCCAGATGCGCAGCTGCTCGGCGGCCTTCTCCAGCTGTTCGATCTTGGCCTGCTCCTTCTCGTACTGCCTGAGCCGCTCCTGATACCGCTGCTCCTTCTCCACCACGTAGAAGGAGTAGTTGCCGGAGTAGAACTCCGCCTTGCCGTCGTGGATCTCGATGATCCGCTTGACCACCCGATCCAGGAACCAGCGGTCGTGGGAGATGGCCAGCACCGTGCCCTTGTAGCGATCCAGATACTCCTCCAGCCACTCGGTGGCGTGGAGATCCAGGTGGTTGGTGGGCTCATCCAGCAGGAGGATGTCGGTATCCTCCAAAATCAGGCGGGCCAGGTTGACCCGGGTCTTCTCCCCGCCGGACAGGGAGGAGAAGAGCTGCCCCCGCATGTCCGGGGAGATCTCCAGGCCGTTGCACACCTTGTTCAGCTCGGTCTGGGTGTCGTAGCCGCCCCCCGCCTCAAAGGCGGCAGTGAGGGCGTCGTACCGCTTCAGCAGGGCGGGGTCGCTGTCGCTGGCCATGCGCCCGGCCAGCTCGGCCATCTCTTTTTCCATGGCGTGGAGCCTGTCAAAGGCGGTCTGGAGCACGTCCTCCACGGTATAGGCCGGCGGATAGACCGGGATCTGGGAGATGAGGCCCACCCCCTTGCCCGGGGCGATGTGCACCTCCCCCTCGTCCCAGTCCAGCTCCCCGGTGAGGATCTTGAACACCGTGGTCTTGCCGGCGCCGTTCTTGCCCAGCAGGCCCACCCGCTCCCCCTGATCCACCTGGAAGGTGAGGCCGTCCAATATTTTTTTGCCTACCTCGAACTCCTTGGACAGGTTCGAGACGGATATGTCAATCATTTGTTTACTCCCGTTGTCCGTTGTGTTATAGTAACAGGTGAAATCAAGGAATGGAGGTTTTCCCTATGGACGCCATCCGCTGGGAAGGAAATACCCTTTACTTACTGGATCAGACCAAGCTCCCCGTCACCGAGGCGTGGATTTCCTATACCGACTACCGCCCCGTGGCCGACGCCATCCGCACCATGGTGGTACGGGGGGCCCCCGCCATCGGCGTCACCGCCGCCTACGCCTACTGCCTGGCCGCCCTGGCCGGGGAAGATCTGGGGGAGGCCAGGGCCGTCCTGGCCTCCAGCCGCCCCACAGCGGTGAACCTGTTCTGGGCGCTGGAGCGCATGGCGAACAGGGCGGAGGACTGCGGCGGTGACCCCGCCGTCCTGGTGGAGGAGGCCAAGGCCATCCACGCCGAGGACGTGGCCATGTGTAAAGCCATGGGGGCTTACGGGGCGGCGGTGGTGCCGGAGCATGCCCGCATCCTCACCCACTGCAACGCCGGGGCCCTGGCCACCGGCGGCTACGGTACCGCCCTGGGGGTGATCCGGGCGGCTCACGAGCTGGGTAAAGTGGAGATGGTTTACGCCGACGAGACCCGCCCCCTGCTCCAGGGCGCCCGCCTCACCGCCTACGAGCTGGTTCACGACCACATCCCCGCCACCCTGATCGCCGATAACATGGCGGCCAGCCTGATGGCCAAGGGGAAGATCGACATGGTGGTGGTGGGGTGCGACCGCATGGCCGCCAACGGCGACTTCGCCAACAAGATCGGCACCTACTCGGTGGCGGTCAACGCCCACCACCACGGGGTGCCCTTCTATGTGGCCCTCCCCTGCTCCACCATCGACCTGACCCTGCCCGACGGCAGCGGCATCCCCATCGAGGAGCGGGACAAGGACGAGGTGCGCACCCTCTACGGCGTCCAGACCGCCCCGGCCCAGGTGGACGTGTACAACCCCGCCTTTGATGTGACCCCCCACAGCCTGGTCACCGGCATCATCACCGAGAAGGGGGTTATCTACCCGCCCTTCCAAGAGAACCTGTCCAAGCTTTTCGGGTGAGTGAGCGGCTGCGGCGCGTCAGGGATGCCGCGCCCTACACGGGTTTTTCCAACACAAATGGCAGCAGGGCGGGGGCTTGCCCCCGCCGTCCGCCCGCCGGATCATCTGATCCGGCGGGCGTTTTTGCTATGCAAAAGCATAGCAAAACTTAGAGATGTGCCATTTCCTCGCCCCTTCGGGGCAACCGGAAATGATGCACAAAAACTCCATGCGCCAATGGTGTTGCCTCTGATCGTGGTGCGCCAAGGCGCATGAAGTTTTATACCTCTTTGGTGATCCCCAGCAGGTAGTCCACCAGCTGCTCCATGGCCATGCCCCGGGAGGCCTTGACCAGAACCGTGGTGCCGGGGCGCACCACGCTGTCCAGCACGGGCTTGGCCGCGTCCTTGTCGGGGCAGTAGCGGCAGTCGGGCACGCCGGCGGCCTGGGCCGCGTCGTAGATGTGCTTTGCCAGCTCACCCACCGCCACCAGGCAGTCGATACCCGCTTTTCCCAGGTAATCGCCGATGCCGGCGTGGAGGGCGGGGGCCAGGGGGCCCAGCTCGAACATGTCGCCCAGCACGGCCACCTTGTACTCCCCCTTGGCACCGGAGAGCACCTGTACCGCCGCCCGCATGGACTGGGGATTGGCGTTGTAGGTGTCGTTGAGGATGGTGATCCCCTCCCCCCGGTGGAGGATGTTCATCCGCATTTTGGTGGGGGCGAAGTGGAGCACCCCGTCGGCGATCTGCTGGTGGGTCAGGCCAAAGTGCTCTCCCACCGCCGCCGCCATGAGGGTGGGGTAGATCATGTGGTCCCCCAGGGCGGGGATCTCCACCGGGAACTCCCCGGAGGGGGCGACGATCCGGCAGGTCATGCGGCTGGCGCCGTCGCTCTCCACGTCCACGGCCCGGTAGTCCAGACCCTCCCCGGCACCGATGCGGGTGAAGGAGAAGGGCAGCCTGCCAGGCAGGGTGTTGAGCAGGGGGTCGTCCCCGTTGATCACCACAAAGGCGTCCGGCCTGGCGTGGTGGAAGATCTCGCTCTTGGCCTCCAGGATCTTCTCCCGGGAGCCGAAGTGCTCGATGTGGGAGTCGCCGATGTTGGTCATCAGCACCGCGTCGGGCTCCACCATGGCGGAGAGGTAGTCGATCTCCCCGGCGTGGTTCATGCCCAGCTCCAGCACGGCGATCTCGTGCTCGCTGCCCAGCCGCAGCAGGGTCATGGGCACCCCGATCTCGTTGTTCAGGTTGCCCTCGGTCTTGAGGACCTTGTACTTCTCCCCCAGCACGGCGGCCACCATGTCCTTGGTGGTTGTCTTGCCCACCGAGCCCGTCAGGGCCACCACGGGAATGGGGAACTTCTTCTTATAATACTTGGCCAGATCCCGGAGGGCCCGCTGGGTGGAGCCCACCTTGATGTAGAACTTGCCGGGGAGATAGCTCTCCCGCTCCCGCTGGGTGAAGCAGCCCGCCGCGCCGCCCTCCAGGGCGGAATTGATGTAGGCGTGGCCGTCAAATCGCTCCCCCATCAGAGGCACAAAGAGGGATCCGGCGTGGATGGTGCGGCTGTCGGTCTCCACCCGGCTCACCGTGCGGTTGATGTCTCCGAACTCGCCCAGCAGCTTGCCGCCCACCGCGTCCAGAATCTCTCGAATGGTCATCGGCTCCATAAACCCGTCCTCGCTTCCTTATCTTCCCTGTTTTCGGGCCTCCAGAGAGGCGTACACAATGCGCTCGCACAGCTGGTTGTAGTCGATCCCCGCCGCGGCCGCCTCCTGGGGCAGCAGGCTGGTGGGGGTCATGCCGGGCAGGGTGTTGATCTCCAGGAACCAGGGCTCCCCGTCGGCGGTGAGAATGAAGTCCGCCCGGGAGTACACCGACAGGCCCAGGGTCTGGTACACCCGCAGGGCGGCGGCGCGCACCTTCTCCTCCTCCGCCGGGGTGATCTCCGACGGGCAGACCTCCAGGGCCGCGCCGGGCTGGTACTTGTTCTCGTAGTCGTAGAACCCCTGCTTGGGGATGATCTCAATGGAGGGCAGGGCCCTGTCCTCCAGGATACCCACCTGGATCTCCCGGCCCTTGATGTACTCCTCCAGCACCGTGCGGCCGCCCAGGGCCAGCCCGTCGGTGAGGGCCTTCCACAGCTCGTCGTGGGTGTGGACGATGGACACGCCGATGGAGGAGCCGCTGGCCACCGGCTTCACCACCAGAGGCAGCCGGGCGGTTTTCACCAGCCCCTCGATGTCCCCCTCGGTGTACTCCACCGTCTTCCAGCCGGGGGTGGACACCACGTCGGCCACCATCCGCTTGGTCAGATCCTTGTCCATGGCGATGGCGCTGCCCAGGTAGCCCGCGCCGGTGTAGGGGATGCCCAGCAGCTCAAAGGCGGCCTGCACCCGGCCGTCCTCCCCGCAGGTGCCGTGGAGGGCCAGGAACACCAGATCCGCCATCCGGCACAGCTCCAGTACGCCGGGGCCGAACAGGCTCCTACTGTCCCCCGGGCGGCTGCGCCGCACCTCCTCCAGATCCGGCGCCTGCCGGCTCACCTTTTTGTAGGCCTCGGAGATGGGCGCGTCAAAAAAGGACTCGTCCGCCCCGCTGCCCTCCAGGCCGAAGTACATATCGATCAGGCCCGCCCGGTGGCCCAGGGCCCGCAGGGCCTCCGCCACCATGGTGCCCGTAGAGAGGGACACATTCCGCTCCGGGGAGAGGCCCCCCGCCAACACAACGATTTTCATAATACACCTCGATAGAGAGTCTACGATCACATCATACGCGCTAGTGGTATATTATAGCACGACCAGCCCCGATTCTCAACCTGTTTCCCGCTTTTTCCCCCGGAATAACAGAGCGGCCAGGCGCATAGAAGCGCCTGGCCGCAGTCTCGGGGCTCAGAACCAGCCCGTGTCCCGGCTGTCCAGCAGCTCCAGCGCGGAGCAGAGCATCTGGGCGGCCTCTCCCCGGGTGAGGGCACTTTCCAGGGTACTGTCCGCCGGAAGCACCCCGCAGGTGGCCAGATTAGCCGCCGACTGGGCCGCCCAGGCGGGCACCCCTTCCGCGGCCCAGGTCTCGGCGGATACATCGGTGACCTGGAGGGCGCGATCCAGAAGCACCGCCGCCTCGGCGGCGGTAATGGGCTCCTCCGCCTGGAACACCACCTGGCCGTCCGCGTCCCGGCTGCCCTGCACCAGGCCGGCCTTCAGGGCGGAGGCGGCGTATGCCTTGGCCCAGGTGGGGATGGCCTCGTCGTCGGCAAAGCCGGTGCGCTCCACACCGGCCAGGGCCTCCACGCCGGCGGCATCCATGGCCATGGCCACAAACTCCCCCCGGGTGACGGCGGCATCCGGCTGGAAGAAATAGGCCCCGCCCATGCACTCACCCACGTAGATGCCCTCCTCCGCCAGGCGGATGGCCGCCTTGTGGGCGGGATCTCCCTCCATGTCGCTGTAGGTGACCTTGGTATCGGGCTTTTCGATCCTGAGCTTCACCGTGGCCGGGTCGGAGGCGTTGCCCACCGCGTCCACCGCCACATAGGTGAAGGAGTCCTTGCCGGTCTTGTCCTCATAGGGGGTATAGACGAAAGTGGAGCTTCCCTCCTCCGGCATGGTGACTGCACCTCGGGCCGGCTTTTTGATCAGGTGATAGGTGATCAGATCCCCCTCGGGATCCACCGCCGAAAGCTGGCCGGTGACCGCCACATTTTTATAGGTGGTGAGGGTCAGGTGCTCCGCCACCGGGGCGCCGTTGGCCTCAGACAGCAGGTGGAGCTCCACCGATACCTCCTCCCCGCTCTGCCCGTCGGCAAAGACAGGGGTGAACCGGAAGCCGGCCGCATCTGAGGCTGGGGCGGCCAGAGGGGTGAAGCAGAGGCCCGCCACGGCGTCCATGGCGATCACATCCCCCACCTGGATGGCCCGGCCGCCCAGGTTCAGAATGCCGGCGCCGGTGTCCGGCAGGCTGGTGATCACAATGCTGTCCAGCTTACCGGAGCCGTCCACCACAAAGTCCGCCTCAGAAAAGGAGATGGGCTCCCCCAGCGGGCCGTTTTTGGAGATGGGCGCCACCGTGGATTCCTCCGTCTGTCCAAAGAAAAAGGCGGAGGCGGGCAGCTGGAGCGCGAACAGGACGGCCGCCAGCACTGCCAGGGGCAGGGCGCGGCGCAGAATGGCGCGGTGTTTCAAGTCAAAAACCTCCTTGTTTGGTTGTCGCCCATAGTCTTTGCCAAAACAAGGAGAATATACAGAAGGAGCCCGCCGCGCAGATCACGCGGCGGGCTCCTTTTTCTTGTTGATCAGTTCAGGAAATCCTTCAGCTTCTTGCTTCTGGAAGGATGACGCATCGCCGTCACGGGCTGCGTATCCTTCGCTTCCGCCTCTGGCGAAAGCTCACTCACTCCGCCGCTCCGGCTCTCCCCACGGAACCCGCAGGGCTGGGCTTCCGTGGGGGCCCCAAACTGCGCCCACACCTGCCAAGCAGCTTCCCCTATCTCAGTTCAAAAAATCCTTCAGCTTTTTGCTCCGGCTCGGGTGGCGCAGTTTTCTGAGGGCCTTGGCCTCAATCTGGCGGATGCGCTCCCGGGTGACGTTGAACTCCTTGCCCACCTCCTCCAGGGTGCGGGTGCGGCCGTCCTCGATGCCGAAGCGCAGCTTCAGCACCTTCTCCTCCCGGGGGGTCAGGGTGGACAGCACGTCCACCAGCTGCTCCTTGAGCAGGGTGAAGGAGGCGGCCTCAGAGGGCTCGGAGGCGTCCTCGTCGGGGATGAAGTCCCCCAGGTGGGAGTCCTCCTCCTCGCCGATGGGGGTTTCCAGGGAGACAGGCTCCTGGGCGATCTTCAAAATCTCCCGCACCTTGTCCACGGGCATGCCCATCTCCTCGGCGATCTCCTCGGGGGAGGGGTCGTGCCCCAGCTCCTGGAGGAGCTGGCGGGACACCCGGATGACCTTGTTGATGGTCTCCACCATATGGACGGGGATGCGGATGGTGCGGGCCTGATCGGCGATGGCCCGGGTGATGGCCTGGCGGATCCACCAGGTGGCATAGGTGGAGAACTTGTAGCCCTTGGTGTAGTCGAACTTCTCCACCGCCTTGATCAGGCCCAGATTGCCCTCCTGGATCAGATCCAGGAAGAGCATGCCCCGGCCCACATACCGCTTGGCGATGGACACCACCAGGCGCAGGTTGGCCTCGGCCAGGCGCTGCTTGGCCGCCTCGCCCCGCTTCAGCAGGCGGCGCAGCTCCTTCTCGTCCTCCTCGGAGATGGGGCTCTCCTCTCCCGCCTTGCGGGCCTTCTCCAGCTCGGCCAGCTGCTCCTTGGCGGCGTCGCCGGCGCCCATATCCTGGGCCAGCTGGATCTCCTCGTCGGGGGTGAGCAGGTTCACCTTGCCGATCTCCTTCAGATACATGCGCACGGGGTCGTCAATGCCAAAGGAGTCCACCAGCGTGTTGGGATCTACGATCTCCTCCTCGGGGATCTCCTCGATGTCGCCCAGATCCTCCAGCTGCGGGCCCACGTCGTCGGCCAGCTCGGTGAGATAGTCATCCCCCACCGTGTCAATGCCCAGGTTCTCCAAGGTGTCGTAGATCTTGTCCATCTGGTCGCTTTCCAGGGCCATGTTCTCCAGCACGTCCATCAGCTCACTGGCCGACAGCTTGCCGTTCTTCTTGCCCTTTTCAATCAGTTCCGCCAGCTTTTCGGCGCCCTGGACGCCCTCCACCACCTTCATGACCTCGATCTTACCCTGCTCCATCTTCTTGGCGTTGGCCTGGGCCAGCTTGGCCTGATCCTCCAGGGTGAGGGTGTGCTCCTGCCTGCCGGTGGTCTTCTTCTCGCTCATTCGGTTATCCTCCATACGCTTTTCTTTCTCTGAACTTTTCCCGCGCCGCCAGCAGGGGGTCGTCCTGCCCGCCCCCGCCCCGCTTGAGGGCCTCGGTCTGAATGATCTCTATGTAATCGCGGAGGGCCTGGCTGCTGTGGGCCAGTGCCTCCGGCTGATCCATCACGCGAACCAGGTGGCTCATCTCGTCCGCCGTCAGCGCCCCGGTGAGGGCCGCCAGCTGGGTGGAACGCCCCTCCCGGTGCCGCTGGCACAGCAGGGCGTAAATCCTGGCCAGCACCGGGGCGGAGAACTGCTCCGGCCTCAGGGCCCCCTCCACCTGGGGAAACAGGGCCGGCTCCAGCAGGAGCAGGCGGATCATCCCCTCCTCCGCCCGGGCGGAGCGGATGTTCTCGTACCGCAGCTCCCGCTCCCTGGGCTGGAGCTGGGCCGCCGGGGTCAGCTCCTTCCGCTCCTGCCGCTTTCTGGCCTGCCACGCCCGGTTTTTCCGGTACCGCTCCACCTCCTGGGCGAAGGCAGTGCCGGAGATGCCCGCGGCGGCGGCGGCCTTGTTTCCGTAGATCTCCCGCTCAATGGGGCTGGGGAGGGCGGCCACAGTCTCCACCGCCTCCCGCAGGAAGGCCATGCGGCCCTCCTCGTCGGCCAGGCTGTGCTTGTGCAGCAGGGTCTCCAGCCGGTAGTCGTTCTGCCCCGCGCTGCCGTTGAGGCACTTCTCAAAGGCGGCAGGGCCGAATTTCTTCACAAAGTCGTCGGGATCCTGCTTGATGGGCTTGCCCTCGGCGTCGTAGGCGTTGGGCAGCTGAAGCACCCGCACGTTCAGGTTGGCGTTCTTCAGGATGTTGAGCACCCGATCGGTGGACTGCTTCCCTGCCGCGTCGTTGTCGTAGCAGAGCACCAGTTCCTTGGTGTACCGGGCCAGGATGCGGGCGTGCTCCTCGGTGAGGGCGGTGCCCATGGTGGCCACCACATTATCAAAGCCCGCCTGGTGGAGGGTGATCACGTCGATGTTGCCCTCCACCAGCACCAGGTTGGGCCGCTTGGTGCTCTTGGCAAAGTTGAGGGCGTAGATCAGCCGGCCCTTGTGGAACACCATGGTCTCCGGGGTATTCAGGTACTTGGGCCCCTCCACCCCCGGCAGGATGCGGCTGGTGAAGCCCACCACGTCCCCCCGCACATCGATGACGGGGAGCATGAGCCGGGCGCGGAACTTGTCGTAGATGCCGCCGTTTTTCCCAGCCACCGCCAGGCCCGCGTCGATGAGTTCCATCTTGCTGTAGCCCTTTTCCGTGAGGGCCCTTGTCAGGCCGTCCCACTGGTCGGGGGCGGCCCCCAGGCCGAAGCGGGTGGCGGTGCGGGGGGTGAGCTGCCGCTGGGCGATGTAGTCCCGCACCCGCGTCCCCCCCGGGCTTTTCAGATAGTCGTGGTAGAACCGGGCGGCGTCCTTGTTGGCCGCCAGAAGCCGGGCCCGCTTCTTCCGGCCCGCCTCGTCGGTGCCCGTCTCCGGCACCTCCATCCCCGCCCGCTGGGCCAGCAGGCGCACCGCGTCGGGGAAGGACAGGTTCTCCATCTCCATAATAAAGGAGATCACCCCGCCCCCTTTGCCGCAGCCGAAGCAGTGGTAGATCTGCTTATCCGGCGAGACGGAAAAGGAGGGGGTCTTTTCGTTGTGAAAGGGGCACAGGCCCCACAGGTTGTTCCCCTTCTTGGTCAGGTGGACATAGGAGGAAACCACGTCGGAGATCTCGCTGCGGGCCACCAGCTCGTCGATAAATTGTTCCGGGATCGGCACAGCCCGCCCTCCTTCCGACTATGTTTACCACAATATACCAGATTCATACGCCCCGCGGGGCCGCAGCGGCCGCCGTATTTGGCGGCCCTACTTCACGCTCCAGGACTTGGGGATGAACGCCTCGCCGAACCGCTCCACCGCGTACTTGTCCGTCATGCCGGAGATGTAGTCGCAGACCGCCCGCTCCACACCCTCCTCATAGCGGATGTCCTGGTACTCCGGCGGCAGCTTGTCCGGCTCCTTCACATAGTACTCGAACAGGCGGCGGAGCATGTCCTGGGCCTTGCCCTCCTCCCCCTTGGCCACCGGGTTGCGGTAGACATACTCAAACATGAACTCCCGCAGCTCGTGCATGGCGTCCCGGCAGGCGGGGGACTGGACAATCTCGTTTTTCCCGGCGCTGGCGGTGATCACGTCCACCGTCAGGGTGTTGATCCGCTCCGAGTGGGTGAAGCCCAGCACCTGGGATACCGCCAGGGGTATGTCCATGGGGTAGATGATCCTGCCCCGGATGGCGTCGTCGATGTCGTGGTTGATGTAGGCGATCTTGTCCGCCAGGCGGAGAAGGCGCCCCTCCAGGGTCTCCGCCCGGTCAGGGCCGGTGTGGCAGAGGATGCCCCGCCGCACCTCATAGGTCAGGTTGAGGCCCTCCCCGTCCTTCTCCAGCCGGTCCACCACCCGGAGGGACTGCTGGTTGTGGGCAAAGCCGCCGGGCATGATCTCCGCCAGCACCCGCTCCCCGGCGTGGCCGAAGGGGGTGTGGCCCAGATCGTGGCCATAGGCCGCCGCCTCCGCCAGATCCTCGTTGAGCCGCAGGCCCCGGGCGATGGTGCGGGCGATGCGGCTGACCTCGATGGTGTGGGTCATGCGGGTGCGGTAGTGATCCCCCTCCGGCTCCAGGAACACCTGGGTCTTGTGCTTGAGCCGCCGGAAGGCCTTGGAGTGGACAATCCGGTCGATGTCCCGCTGAAAGCAGGTGCGGGTGGGACAGGGCTCCAGGGGGATCTGCCGCCCCTTGGATTGAGAGGACGGGCAGGCATAGGGGGAGAGCATCTCCCGCTCCATGGCCTCGGTCTGTTCGCGCAGGGTCATCCGGTTCACCCTCCTATCCACCGATTGGCTCTATAGCTATATACGCCGCTCCGCCGAAAAATCCTTCTTTTTCGCAAAAGATTCACGGATTGTTCATATTATTTCTGGGGACGGCCTTGAAGGCCTCCCCGGACACGGTGCAGGCCGAGCCGCCGGCGGTGAGCTCGGTGACCCGGGCGGAGAAGGCCTCCACCGCCCCCTCGGGCAGCAGGGCGTGAACCGTCACCTCGGCGGCGTACTCGGTCTCCCCCAGCACGCCCCCCACGGCCTCCACCTCCAGCCTGACGCGCTCGAAGAAGGAGTAGGGGCAGGGCACGGTGACCTCCACCCACCGGCGCACCACCGAGATGCCCGCCGCGTCCAGGGCGTCCTTGGCGCTCTGGGTGTAGGCCCGCACCAGGCCGCCGGCCCCCAGCAGCACCCCGCCGAAGTAGCGGGTCACCACGCAGCAAACGTTGGTGACCCCCTCCCGCTGGAACACGTTGAGCATGGGCTGGCCCGCGGTGCCCTGGGGCTCCCCGTCGTCGGAGTACCGCTCCACGCCCCCCTCTTGGATGCGGTAGCACCAGCAGTTGTGCCGGGCGTCATAGTGCTTCTTCTTGGTCTCCTCGATGCGGGCCCGGGCCTCCTCCTCGCGCTCCACCGGCCACACCTGGCCGATGAAGCGGGAGCGCTTCTCCACCAGCTCCGTCTCAGCGCGGCCGGTGGGGATCAGATATTCGGTCATCGCTCCCACTCCCTCCTGCTGATGGCGAAGTAGTGGGCCAGCCGGGTCTCCCCCAGCTGCTCCACCGGCTCCACCCGGGAGAGGCGGTAGGTCATGCCGCACTTCTGCATCACCCGCTTGGACTTGCGGTTGCCGTCGTAGTAGGCCGCCCAGATGGCCTGATAGCCCAGGTCGGCGAAGGCGTGGCGGAGGATCTCCCGAACCGCCTCGGGGATGAGCCCCTGGCCCCAGCAGTCCCGGGCCAGGGAGTAGCCCACCTCCTCGCTGGGCAGCCCCAGCTCCTTCCGGTGCTTGCCCACAAAGCCCGCCGAGCCGATCAGCCGGCCGACGGCCTTATGCACCACCGCCAGGGTCTCCGCGGGGATAAAGATGGTCTCGATCACCTGCCGGCTCTCCTCCAGGCTCCGGTGGGGGTGCCACCCCGCCGGGGGGCCCACCTCCGGGTGGCTGGCATAGGCATACAGCCCCTCCGCGTCGTCCAAAGTGAAGGGGCGCAGGATCAGGCGTTCGGTCTCCAGGGTCTGCATGGTGTTACCTCCTTTTTGCGCGTGCCGGGTCGTCACGCGCCACGAATGGGGTGGGCTGAGCCGCGTGGGGCGCGGCGAACCGGCGCGCCATACCTCAGTCCTCCCAAAACTCCTTGGGCGGCGTCCAGCCGGACACCACATAGTCCTTCAAGCGCCCCAGCTGGACGGGGGTGCACACGGCGGTGACCTGGATGGTCTCACCGTAGTCCACCTGCTCCACCTTGGCCTCCCGGTGGAGGAGATCCACCAGGCCTCCCTTGTCGTAGGGGATGGACAGCTCCACCCGGCAGGCACCGGTGTCCAGGTGGCCGCCGATCTTCTCCAGCAGCTCGTCCAGCCCCTGGCCGGTCTTGGCGGAGATGGACACGATGTCCGCCCCGTGGGGCAGGATCTCCGCCGGGCACTTGTCGCACTTGTTGAACACGTCGATGCGGGGGGTCTGCTCCGCCCCCAGCTCGGCGATCAGCTTCTCCACCACCTCCGCCTGCTCCCGCCACTCCGGGTTGGAGGCGTCGATCACGTGGAGCAGCAGATCCGCATAGCTCAGCTCCTCCAGGGTGGCCTTGAAGGCCTCCACCAGATGGTGGGGCAGCTTGCGGATGAAGCCCACCGTGTCGGAGAGGAGCACTGTGCAGGTGTCGGAGATCTCCAGGGTACGGGTGGTGGTGTCCAGGGTGTCGAACAGCCGGTTGTTGGCGGGGATGTCCGCCCCGGTCAGCCTGTTGAGCAGGGTGGACTTGCCCGCGTTGGTGTAGCCCACGATGGCCACCACCGGCACCTCGTTCTTCTCCCGGCGGGAGCGCTGGGTGGCCCGCACCCGGCGCACCTGCTCCAGTTCCTCCCGCAGCTTGGAGATTTTCCGGCGGATGTGCCGCCGGTCGGTCTCCAGCTGGGTCTCGCCGGGGCCCCGGGTGCCGATGGCGCCCTCCTGCCGCTCCAGGTGGGTCCACATGCCCAGCAGCCGGGGCAGCAGGTATTGGTACTGGGCCAGCTCCACCTGGAGGCGGCCCTCCTTGGTGCGGGCCCGCTGGGCGAAGATGTCCAGGATCAGGGCGGCCCGGTCCAGTACTTGGACGCCCAGCTCCTCGGACAGCACCCTCTGCTGGGACGGGGACAGGGGGTTGTCCACGATCACCATGTCCGCCCCCATGGCCCCCACCAGCTCCTTGAGCTCCGCCACCTTGCCCTCCCCCAGGAAGGTGCGGGGATCCGGCGTGTCCTTGTTCTGAAACACCGTCCCCACGCACACACCCCCGGCGGTCTGGAGCAGCTCCTCCAGCTCCTCCATGGAGGTCTCGTCGGCGTTCTCCTCGTCGGACAGGCAGCGGGCGTTGAGGCCCGCCAGCACCGCCCGGTTGATGTTGGTCTTGTTCTCGTCTGTCATGCGTTCCTCCGCGGCGGGGGCAGGCCCCGCCTCACTCTTTTCGCAGTACTTCCACAATCTCCCCGATGAAGATCCGGTGGTAGTCCTTCCCGGGGTACCATTTGTTGTCGATCTCCCCGTCCAGGAAGTGGGCGGGATCCATGTCCTGCCAGTATGCCTTCCGGCACACCAGCACCAGCTCCGCCTCGGCAAAATAGGGCGCGCCGCACCCGGCCTCCGCCACCGTGAAGCCGCACTCCTTTACCTTGTCGATCTCCCGGCCGCTCTTGGACCCGCACAGGGCCAGGGCCTTGCGGTATGCCTCGCCAAAGAAGGACAGGGTAAAATAGTCGCTGTTCTCCACAAACTCCAGGGTGTACCGCTGGGGGCGGATATAGACGGTGGCCACCGGCCCGCCCCACAGCACCCCCAGGCCGCCCCAGCTGGCGGTCATGGTGTTGCACTTCTCCTTCGTCCCGGCGGTGATGAGCATCCACTGGTCACCGATCAGGGTAAAAACGTTCTGGTTCAGCTCCTTGGGGTCGATTCTGGTAAACATCGTCACTACCTCCAGCCGTTTCGTTTTTACCGCATCCTCCTTATTGTTATGCCGCACCGGCGGCGGGTATCCTCGGGATGCGCTTCGGATGGAAAAGAGCCCGTACCGAAACCGGTACGGGCTCTTGAATTGACCAACTTACTTCTTGTCCAGGCCGAACTTCTTGTTGAAGCGGCTGACGCGTCCGCCAGTATCCACCATCTTCTGCTTGCCGGTGAAGAAGGGGTGACACTTGGAGCAGACTTCCACGCGGATGTCCTTCTTGGTAGATCCGGTTTCGATCACGTTACCGCAGGCACATCTGATCGTGGTCTGTTCGTAGTTGGGATGGATGCCTTCCTTCATGTTGTGTTCACCTCTTTCTCGTTCTGGGTGAGACGGCGCAGCAAACCTCCACGCCTTATAAACGCTAGAATATGATAGCACAATCAAATGGGAATTGCAACACTTTTTTCGAGAAAATTTTCAAGGATTTTTCCTTTACACCTCCACCGCCTGGTCGATGGCAAAAAACCACAGGCAGCGGCGGGCCACCGGCTTCCCGGTAATCTCCTCCAGGGCCCGGCTGTAGGCGGTGAGCTGGGGCCGGTATTCCTCCGCCCGCTCCGCCACCGTGCGGCGGGTCACCCGGTCGGTTTTGAAGTCCACCACCGTGATGCCCTCCAGGGTCTCGAAATAGCAGTCCACCACGCCCTGGAGCAGCACCTGCTCCCCTTCCTCCGCCTCTTGATAGTAGTCCGCCGCCGGCACCAGGATGGAGAACTTGAACTCCCGCCGCAGGGAGGTGGAGGCCATCAGTTCCCGCCCCAGGCCGGAGGAGAAAAACGCCGCGATGCGCTCCGGGTCCACCGCCTCCCCCTGCTGGGGGGTGAGAAAGGCCTGTTCCACCAGACGGTGGATCTCCTCAGCCACCCCCTCCGCCGTCTCCGCCCGCTCAAAGTCGATGTACTGCATCACCAGGTGGAGGGCGGTGCCCCGCTGGGCCGGGGTGAGGCCGAACTCCTCGGCGGCAAACCGGGGCCTGCCGAAGGTCAGGGGCCGGGGCGGCCTGGGTGCCTCCTCGGTGACCTCCTCGTCCAGGGGCCGCCCCTTGAGCTGGGTGGCGGTGAGCTTGGAGGGCAGCTCCACCTGGGCGGCGTGGGGGTAGATCCAGGCCAGCTTGGCCGCCAGGGCGGCGATCTCCTCTCCGCACCCGGCGGAGTCCTCCGCGCCCTCCGGCTGGAGCTCTGGGGAGTCGAACCCCGACTCCGGTTCCCGCTGGAACTCTGTCCCGTCCACGAAGCGGATGTCCCAGCCGGGGCCGCAGTCCGCCGCCGTCAGGGGCACCTGTGCCCCCGCGGCCCGCCGCAGGGCCTCCCCGTCGGGCCGGGCCAGGGCGGGCAGCAGCACCCACTGCCCCACGCTCTGGCAGCCCACCAGCACCTGGGGCTCCACCGGGCAGGCGGCGTCCCCCGCCAGCTTCTCCAGATCCCGCCCGCCGCCGGTGAGGGCCACCGACAGGATCAGCTTCTCCTTGGCCCGGGTCACGGCCACGTACAGCAGCCGCAGCTCCTCCGCCATCATCTCCAGCTCCAGCTGCCGGGCCACCGCCCGGCGGGCCAGGGTGGGGTACTCCACCCCACGCTCCACGTCCAGCCGCTTGGGGCCCACCCCCAGCTTGGGGTGGAACAGGATGGGGCGGTTCATGTCCTCCCGGTTGAGCCTTCTCGCCAGTCCGCACACCAGCACCACCGGGAACTCCAGGCCCTTGGACTTGTGGATGCTCAGGATGCGCACGCCGCCCCCCTCCCGGCCGGGGGAGGGCAGCACCAGCTTCTCCCCGTTCTCCCGCAGGCGGGTCAGGTAGGACAGAAAGCCGAACAGGCCCTTGTGGCCCGCACCCTCGAACCGGCGGGCCAGCTCCGCCAGGGTGAGCAGGTTGGACTGCCGCTCCTCCCCGCCGCTCATGGCCCCAAAGATGCCCAGCAGGTTGGTGCGGTCGTAGATCTGCCAGATCAGCTCGTGGCTGCTCAGCTCCCCCGCCCCGAAGCGCAGCTCGTCCAGCTCCGCCAGGAAGGCCCGGCTGTCCTCCCCGCCGTCGGCGGCCAGGGCGGCGTAAAAATCGGTGTCCGGGCTGTTGGCCCGCATTTCCGCCAGCCGGTCGGCGGAGAAGCCGTACACCGGGGAGCGGAGCACCGAGATCAGCGGCACGTCCTGCCGGGGGTTGTCCACGATCTGCAGCAGGGACAGGGCCACCGAGATCTCGGTGGAGCCGAAGAAGTCCCCGCCCCCGTCCGCCTCCCAGGGGATGTTCCGCTCCCCCAGGGCCCGGGCGTAGTGGTGGAGTACCGTGCCCGGGGAGCGGAGCAGGATCACAATGTCGGAGGCCCGGACAGGCCGCTCGCCCCCCTCCCCGTCGGACACGGGGAAGCCCCCGTCCATCAGCTCCCGGATGCGTTTGGCGGCAAAGCGGGCCTCCATCAGGTCACGGGGGGGCTTCTCCCCGTCGTCTGTGTCCTCCGCCGAGGCGTCCAGGGCGTCCAGCTCCACCGCGTAGCGGCAGTCGGTCTGGTACTCCGCGCCGGGGTACAGGGCCTCGTCTTCGGTGTAGTCCATCTCACCGAAGGCGGTGGACATGAGGTTGCGGAACAGGAAGTTGGCCCCCTCCAGCACCTCGGGCCGGGAGCGGAAGTTTTTGGACAAAATCAGCCGCCGGGGCTCCCCCTCCGCCGCGCCGGTGTAGTCCGGCCAGGCCCGGTACTTGCCCAGGAAGATGGTGGGGTCGGCCAGGCGGAAGCGGTAGATGGACTGCTTCACGTCCCCCACCAGAAAGAGGTTGGTTCCGTCCTTCGACAGAGCGGTGAAGATGGCGTTCTGCACCTCGTTGGTGTCCTGATACTCGTCCACCATGATCTCGTCGTACCGGGCCGACCACTGGCGGGCCAGCTCGGTGGGGACACCGTCTTCCCCCACCAGGAGCTCCACCGCCATGTGCTCCAGATCCGCGAAGTCCACCATGCCCCGGCGGGCCTTCTCGGCGGTGTAGGCCGACTCGAAGTCCTTCACCAAGGCGAACAGGCCCCGCACCGCCGGGTGGACCGCCCGGAGATCCTCCAGCAGATCCGCCCCGCTGTCCTCAAACCAGCCGCTCAGCTTGTCCATCCGTTTCTTGCAGGCGGCGCGGAGGCGCTTGACCTCCTCCGCCGCGTCGGGGCAGTCCACGATCTTCTTCCGGCCCGCCGTGGGGAACGGGATGGGCAGGGCGGCACGGGCCGCGTCCCAGCCCTCCGCCGCCCCCTTGACGAAGGCGTCCAGCCCCGCCAGAGTGGCGGACAGGCTGGGGCCATAGTTGGCGTCCAGATTGGCGTCGCAGGGGCACAGCTCTAGCGCCCCCGCGATCTTGCTCCGCCAATAGACCCCCTGCCGGGCCGCGTCGTCCAGCAGCAGGCGTCCCCAGGGGGTATCCGCCGGGTCGGCCGCGCCCTCTAGTGTAAAGGCTTTTTCCTGTTCATCCAGCCAGGCGGCGGGGTTGGGGTGGGCCTGCACCCGGCCCCGGATGTCCAGGACGATCTGCATCAGCCGGGAGTCGTCCCGCCCGGCGGCCATGGTGTCCACCAGCTGGGCGAAGTCGCTGCCCGGCACGATGTTCTCATAGCGCCGCTCCAGCACGTCGTTGAGGGCCCGGAGCATGAGGATGCCCGCCTCCCCCTCGTCGCACAGGCGGAAGTCCGGGTCCAAGTCCAGCAGGTGGCCGCACTCCCGCAGCAGCTGGGCGCAAAAGGCGTGGACCGTGGAGATCTGGGCTTTGTAAACCAAAGTCGCCTGACGGCGCAGATGGGCGTCGGTGGGGTGCTCCGCCAGCCGGGCGGACAGCTCCTCCACGATGCGGCCCCGCAGCTCGGCGGCGGCGGCCTTGGTGTAGGTGATCACCAGGAAGCGGTCGATGTCCAGCCCCTCCCCCGTCACCCGGGCCAGGAGCCGCTCCACCAGCACCCGGGTCTTGCCCGACCCGGCCGCGGCGGACACCAGCAGCCCGCCGCCCCGGTTGTCTACCGCAGCCTGCTGTTCGGTTGTCAGGGAGAATGCCATGGGCGCTGCTCCTTTCTGGTGAGTTGTAAAACAATCTGTAGGGGCGGATATCATCCGCCCGCCTGGTGGAGGCCCGGCCTCCCGGCGGGGGCCTGCCCGGCCGGGGCCCCCATTTCTTCCCGAAGAAATGGGGGGAAAGAAGGGCCGGGGGGCTCCGCCCACCCTGGACCCCCCAGTACGGGGGCTCATGGCGGCGGTGGGCTGTGTTTGGCCTGCAAGAACCGGGCTTGCATTGCCGCCCGTCCTATCGGCAATCACGTTACAGGCGCTGCCGCGCCTCGGGTGGCACGCATCGCGGTTACCCTGCAAGCCCTGCAAAGGGCTGCGCTATACCAGCTGGGCCCGCCGGGCCGCCGCCGGTACCATGCCTCCGAAATACCATGGTGTTTATGGCGGCTTGAAAACGGCGCGTCAAGGATGCCGCGCCCTACATCGTCGGCCCAAGCTACGGATCGTTCGCTTCCGGGCAAGCCCGAAAGCTCATTCCCTCCGCTGGGCCTCCTCTCCCCACGACGACCACTCCGTTGGGTCGCCGCGGGGGCCCCAATTTTTACGCCCGCTCCGAGCGGCGGAGGCGTTACGAAGTAAGCCTTCGCCGCCGGTGAATTACCTGTAGAACAGCTCGGGGGAAATTCCAAGAAGGGGGAATCGCAATTCCCCCTTCTTGGTCGATCTAAGGGGTGGGTGCAGGGCGGGGGAACTCGAAATCCCCCGCCCTGCCCTTTCTTTCCCCCCACTTTCTTTGGAAAGAAAGTGGGGCCGCCGGAGGCCGGGCCTCCACCGGGCGGGCGACCACAGGTCGCCCCTACCGGATAACCTCCCGGTGGTCGGAACGGCCCACCAGGTAGTCCAGAGACACATTGAAGTAGTCCGCCAGGGCAAGCAGGCCATTGAAATCGGGGTGGCGCGTTCCGTTCTCATAGGCGCGGATCGACCGTTCCGTGACACCGAGTTCCTGTGCGAAGCTTTTTTGTGTATAGCCCTTTTCTTTTCTCAGGGCGCTAAGCCGCTGACCAAAATTCATCATGATTCACCCACCTATTGACAGGCACAATAAGTTCCTGTATAATATAGGCACAATTTGTTCCTGTTTGGAGGTATGTAATATGTTTGACCTATCAGAATTGGAAAACCTGCTACCCGACGAACCCTCTCCAGAATACAACGAGCAGCTCTCTAAAATCAACGACTACTTAGTACAGATCAAGCCCGAAGTCCCCGCGGGTATCCTGGAACGCCTCTCCACCGAGTACATCCGCCTGAATGAGATCGACGCCAGGGAGATGTTCCTCTCCGGGTTATACCTGGGGGCTAACCTGATTCTTGCCCTCTCGCAACCGCCTGCCAGAATTCCTCGCCCGTGACCGAGGGCAGCCAGCGGCGGCAGTCGCCGCCGTGTCCCTCCTCGAAGTGGCAGGCCTCGGCGTAGTCGCACCACTGGCAGGCGTTGTGCTCCGGCCCCCGCCAGAAGGGGTCGGCGGCGATGTTGCCCGCCGCCAGCTCCTGGCCGATCTCCTCCAAAATCCGCCCGGTGTGGCGGGCCAGCTTCCCCAGCCGCTCGGCAGACACCAGGGCCTCGCCGGTGATGGCCCCCGCCCGGTTCACCCGCACGGGCAGGAACCGGGGGCCTCCCTCCCCCAGCTCCTCCATGGCGGAGAGCACCTCCGGATCGTCCAGCACGATGCCCTTCCGCCGCAGCTCGGCGTCCACCTTCCTGCGGCGCTCGGCCTCGGTCATGGCCCGGCTGCCCGCCACCACCGCCTCCCGGGCGGGCAGGTAGAGCACGCCGGCCGGCTCGATCTGCTTTCCGTACAGGACCTCCCCCTCGTCGGCCAGGGTGAACAGGTAGAGCAGCATCTGCAGGCCCATGCCGTTCCAGATATCTGTTAAGTCAAAGGACTTGCGCCCCGTCTTGTAGTCCACCACCCGCAGGCAGAGCTTTCCGTCGTGCTCCCAGCCGTCCACCCGATCCACAAAGCCGGAGATGCTGACGGTGACCCCGTCCACGGTGAGCTCCACCGGGGGCAGATCCTTCCCCGCGCCAAAGCCCAGTTCGAAGGAGATGGGCTGGAACTGGGAGGCCCGCAGCTCCTCCGCCACATTGTCCACCACGGCGAACACCGATTTCAGCAGGCGGCGGAACAGGTACTGGAACCGGGCGGTCTCGTGCTCCAGCCCGCCCAGCTCCTCGGCCACGTAGCGCTCCACCGCCTCCTGGGCCAAAGCCCGCAGCTCCTCCTGGGAGACCTCCTTCACGCCCCCCCGCGCCTGGCAGGCGCGGAGCACGTGTTCCAGCACGTAGTGGACGAAGGTGCCGTACTCCGGGGCCTGGAACCCAGCGGCCTTGCGGGCCTCGGCCTTCAGGCCGTACTGCATGAAGTAGGAGAAGTGGCAGGACTTGTACTTGTCCATCCGGGAGGCGGACATGGGCACCCGCTTTCCGTAGAGGGCGTCCACCGCCGGGCGGGTGAGGTGTCCCCGGGTGAGCCCGGCGGCCCGCTCCATCCGCCCCACCAGGGGAGCGTAGTCCGGCAGGGTTTTCAGCGCCGCCCCCGCCTGGGGGAAGCGCCCCGCCAGCTCCAGGGCGGGCCGGGGGGCTGCCAGCCGGAAGGAGCCGTCCAGCAGCCCCTCCTCCACCCGTTTCGCATGGGGGAACAGCACCTTTAATTTGGAGAGCAAAAAGGAGGGCCGCTTCTCCTCCCCGTCGGCCCCGGCGGCGGCCCAGCTGACACAGAATCGCTTCTGGGGCAGGGCACAGGCCTCGTAGACGATGGTCATCTCCCGGTACAGCTTGTCGGACAGCCGGGGGGCCAGCTCCAGCCCGTAGGAGGCCAGCAGGCTTCGGTCGTCGTCGTTGAGCAGGCCGGGCGACGGCGCGGCGGCGGGGATGGCCCCGTCGTCCGCCCCCAGCAGGAACACCACCGGGCAGCTCCGGTGGGCCAGGCGGGGCATCTCCCCGGCGCTCACCCGATCCAGGGACACGGGGATGGAGCCCACGTCGTACTGGGAGAGCACCAGGGCGAAGAGCTTGGAGAACTCGTCCAGCTCCATGGGGGCGTCCCCCAGGATCTGGGCGCACTGCTCCAGGCCGCCGCACAGGATGTCCCACAGCTGGGCGTACTCCTCCGCCAGGGCGGCCTGTCCCCGGCGGTTCAGCTCCGCCGTGCGCTCGGCCAGCCGCTCCGGCACCCCCGCCGCCTCCAGAAAGCTGTAAAGGGCAACCGCCTGCCCCCGCCCCGTCCTGTCCGGGTTCTTGCGCAGGGCCTCCAGGGGGGCGGCCACCTGCTTCCGCAGGGCGTTGAGCCGGGAGAGCAGGGCGGTGTCCTCCTCGGTGAAGGTGCGGCCGTAGCCCTTGGGGTGGTTGGCCCAGTCCCGCTTGGCCGTCCAGGCGCTCCCCTCCAGGTTCCACTTGAGCACGTAGTTCTCCAGCAGATCCACGTCCTCCGCCGACAGGGCGGTGAGGCCGGTTTTCAGGTAGCGGAACACATCGTCGTAGCGGTAGCCCCCGGCGGCGGCCTCCAGGGCGGAGGTGATCAGGGCCAGGATGGGCTTCTGGAGAATGTCGCTCATGCGGCTGAGGAACACGGGGATGCCGTACCGGGCGAACACCGTCTCGATCAGGGAACCGTAGCCCTCCATGCCTCGGGCGCACACGGCGATGTCCCGGAAGCGGCACCCCTCCTCCCGCACCAGGCGGAGGATCTCCGCCGCCGTCCACTCCACCTCGGAGTAGGGGGAGTTGGCGGTGAACAGGGTGAGGGCGTCCCCCTCCCCCGTCCAGGGGGCGGGCGAGGGGGCAAAGAGCTCCCGCTCCAGATGGGCCAGGGCGGGGGCCTTGGGCCCGGCCTGGCCGGTGCGCACCGCGATTTCCTGGGAAATGCCCCGCTCCTTGGCCAGCCGGAGCAGCTGCCGGGCAGTGCGGCGGGCCGGGGAGAAGATCCCCGCGCCCCCCTCGTCCTCCTCCAGGTGGTCGCAGGTCAGGACCACGGTGACGGAGCCGGCCTTGGCCAGCAGGGCGGAGATCACCTGCCGCTCCTGGGGGGTGAAGTCGGTGAAGCCGTCCAGATAGAAGTCCTTCCCCGCCGCCCAATTCTCTTTGGCGAGCACCTCCGCCAGCCGGGTCAGCTTGTCCCGGGGGTCGGCCCCCTGGCGGGCGGTGAGGGCCTCGTAGGCGCCGTAGATCAGGGACAGGTCGGTGAGCTTGTCCCCCTCCGGCCCCTCCGCGTCCACCCCCGCCGTCCACAGGTGCTCCGGCGTGATGCAGCAGGTTTTCAGCTCCTCCACCGTGGCCAGCAGGCCGGAGAGGAAGGCGGGCTTGCGGGAGGGCCGCTGGTACACCTTCAGCTCCGGCGCCACGGACTTGAGGGCGGCGCACAGCAGCAGGAGCCGCCCGCCCCCATCCAGGGCCGGGGCTGCCAGGCCGCCGTACACCGAGAACACCCGGCTGGCCAGGCGGGTGAAGGAGAGCACCTCCGCATAGAGGGAGACCCGATTGCCCCCCATGGCGCACAGCTGCCGCTCCATGTTGTGGGAGTGCTGCTCCGGCACGATCAGCACCTGGGGCCGGTCGCATTGGGCGGCGATGGTCTCCAGCAGGGCGTGGGTCTTGCCCGTCCCCGCCCGGCCCAGCAGCAGCTTCAGCATGGCGCTTCCCTCCTTCCAACGGCGATTTGGTGAAAAATATTATAGCATACCCGCGCGCCCTTGGGCGATGCTCCAGTGAAAATCGCTCCGCTCCAATCAAGAAGTTTCAGCCCAAACAGCTTTACAAAAGCCCACGTCTGGGCAGATGTCCGGTAATCTGCTACTCCCAGGATAGCTCACATCTTCCAGTAGCTTTTCTAAATTCCCAGCGCAAAAAATATCTGTTGTTTTTATCCAGTTTCACCGCTCCCGTGGGTGAGCATCGGTTCAGCCTCAACAGCGGCTGTTTCTTTCCGTCTGATAGCACAATCTCCGCGTCTCCCCTCGACAGATTGCCATGGAAATGAAACTGATAGGACCGGCTTTCCTGAAATCTGGCCATATGCCTGAGCGAACCGGAGCAGGAATCCACAGTCGCGCTTTCTCCATTCTCACTGCGCCGGAATACAAACAGAGCCGCGGCTATCCGTTTCGATGTCAAAAAGCCCTGGCGGTATCCTACATTCAGGAGAGCCAAAAGGGCCGTTACCGAAACAACCGAGAACAAGCAGATACCGATTTTCATGGATACCGCCTCCTGACCTACTATTTTAGCGTATCATATTTCATTACCTATTACAATCATTTCAACCGGGGGAGTTTCCTTTGGTTTCCATCCGCACGTCTGTCTTGCGTCGAGCCCCGAAAGATCCCATGGTACGGCCACGCCCATTCTGTTATACTAACTAAGGAAACCATAGAGGAAGGAGATCTTTCATGCGCTCTATCATTCTCTATATCGCCATGAGCCTGGACGGCTATATCGCCGACCGGGAGGGCGGGGTGGACTGGCTGACCGGCCAGGAGCCCGGCCAGGACATACCGGACAGCTACAGCACCCTGCTGGAGCGGATCGACACCGTGCTTCTGGGGTGGAACACCTACCACCAGCTGACCACCCAGCTCTCGCCGGAGCAGTGGCCCTACGAGGGGCTGGACTGCTATGTATTCACCCACCGGTCTCTCCCGCCAAAGGAGGGGATCACCTTTTCCGATGCCGACCCCTGCGCCCTGGTGCGGGAGCTGAAGGCCCGGCCGGGCAGGGACATCTGGCTGTGCGGCGGGGCCGCCCTGGCCCAGGCCCTGGCGGCGGCCGGCCTCATTGACCGCTACGAGATCACCATCATTCCCACCCTGCTGGGGGGCGGCGTCCCGCTGTTCGGCGCGCTGGAACAGGAGCAGAAGCTCCGCCTGCTCGGCACCGACACCTTCAACGGCATGGCCGAGCTTATTTATGTACCCAGATAAGCAAGACCCGCCGCCCGATTCTGGGCGGCGGGTCTGAGGCTGTCGATAAACCCACCAGCCGAAGGATTCGGAGGGAGGGATAGTGTGAAAGGGAACCGTCAGGGTTCCCTTTCGCGTTGGATCAAACAACTTTTTGAAACTTTTTTGAAGTTTCAAAAAGTTCTGCAGCGTGTCGAAAAACTTTTTCGACACGCTGACCCGCCGCCCGAAATCGGGCGGCGGGTCTGATTTTACTGGATGCCATAGGTCTCCCACAGCGTCAGGGTGTTCTGGATGGTGAGCTTCTCCGCGAAGAGCTCCCGGAACTGGGCGGTCTTCTGCTTCCCTTCGGCCTTGAGGGCCTCCATCCGGGCAGTGACCTCCCCCTGGCGGGCCATCAGGCGCTCCCAGGCGTTTTCAAAGGAAGCCAGCCGCCGGGCGGCCGCGCTCTCCTTCCCCTCGGGAATCTCATACGTCCCGTCCGGGCCGGATACCGTGATGCGCTCCATACCCTTACCCGATTACTGCGGATTGAGGGTGTAGTTGGGGGCTTCCTTGGTGATATAGATGTCGTGGGGGTGGGACTCCTTCAGGCCGGCGGAGGTGATCTGCATGAACTGGGCCTTGGACTGGAGCTCCTCCACTGTGTGGCAGCCGGTGTAGCCCATGCCGGCCCGCAGGCCGCCCATCAGCTGGTAGATGGTGTCGCCGGTCAGTCCCTTATAGGGCACGCGGCCCTCCACGCCCTCGGGCACCAGCTTCTTGTTGTTCTGCTGGAAGTAGCGGTCCTTGGAGCCGCAGGCCATGGCGCCCAGAGAGCCCATGCCGCGGTAGACCTTGAACTGGCGGCCCTGGTAGACCTCGGTGTCGCCGGGGGACTCCTCACAGCCGGCCAGCAGGGAGCCCAGCATGACCACGTTGGCGCCGGCGGCCAGAGCCTTGGCGATGTCGCCGGAGTACTTCACGCCGCCGTCGGCGATGATGGGCACGCCGTACTCGGCGGCCACGCAGGCGGCGTCGTAGACGGCGGTGATCTGGGGCACGCCGATGCCGGCCACCACGCGGGTGGTGCAGATGGAGCCGGGGCCGATGCCGATCTTCACGCAGTCGGCGCCCGCCTCAATGAGGGCGCGGGTGCCCTCGGCGGTGGCCACGTTGCCGGCGATGAGCTGCACGTCGGGGTACAGGGCCTTCACCCGGCGCACGCAGTCCAGGATGTTGTGGGAGTGGCCGTGGGCGGAGTCCAGGCAGAGCACGTCCACACCGGCCTCCACCAGGGCCCGCACGCGATCCAGCACGTCGGCGGTGACGCCGATGGCGGCGCCCACCAGCAGGCGGCCCTTCTCGTCACGGGCGGAGTTGGGGTACACGGTGGCCTTCTCGATGTCCTTGATGGTGATGAGGCCCTTCAGGTGGTAGTTGTCGTCCACGATGGGCAGCTTCTCGATCTTGTGGCGGCGGAGGATCTCCTTGGCCTCCTCCAGGGTGACGCCCTCCTTGGCGGTGACCAGGTTCTCCTTGGTCATCACGTTGTCCACCAGCTGGCTCATGTCGGTCTCAAACTTCATGTCCCGGTTGGTGATGATGCCGATGAGCTTGCCGTCCTTGCAGATGGGCACGCCGGAGATGCGGTACTTGGCCATGAGCTCGTCGGCCTCGGCCAGGGTGTGGCCGGGGGCCAGCCAGAAGGGGTTGGTGATGACGCCGTTCTCACTGCGCTTCACCATGTCCACCTGCTCGGCCTGGGCGCCGATGGACATGTTCTTGTGGATGATGCCGATGCCGCCCTCCCGGGCGATGGCGATGGCCATGCGGTACTCGGTAACGGTATCCATGGCCGCGCTCATCAGGGGGATGTTCAGCCTGATCTTGCGG
Organism: Flavonifractor sp.; assembly: GCF_019422385.1. Taxonomy (NCBI): domain Bacteria; kingdom Bacillati; phylum Bacillota; class Clostridia; order Eubacteriales; family Oscillospiraceae; genus Flavonifractor; species Flavonifractor sp. The sequence continues at coordinate 32,879 of NZ_JAHZDL010000003.1, read as the reverse complement.
GTGAGCTGGGTGTGCAGATCAATGTCTGCGGGCAGGACGTCGCTCTCCGCGGGGATAAGCAGCACGTCGTCGAAGGTGAGGCCCTGCCGGGTGAACTTCTGGCGCTCGTCAGTGTTGACCATATCGCATCTCCTTTATCTTTCTCTCAGAATCTCAAAAGCTGAAATTTTATCTATTTTACTCGATGCCCCTCCGTCTGTCAAGGGGTGATGTGGGACAGCTCCACCGCGCCGTCAAAGCGGCTCTTTCCGGCCGGATCCGCGCCGTGGACATACCAGATTCCGTCCTCCTGCCCGGCGCAGAGCTCAATGGTCTCCCCCGCCCGGCACTCGGCCAGATAACCCACCTGGAGGGAGGACACATACCGCTCGGGGCCCAGGTTCTCCATGTGGAGGGCGTCGCAGATGAAGTCCACGTAGCGCACGTTGTTCACGTGGCCGTTGACGTCGGTGTCGCTGTAGTGGAGGGCACGGCTCTCCACGTGCTCCATGTGCGCCGGCAGGTGGAGGCCGGAGAGGGTGCGGCTCTTGCACAGCTCCCCGCCGTCGGTGCCCTGAAACTCGTCCACCCTGCTCATGCGGAAAATCCGGTGGGTGTCTGCGTCGGCCAGCACCCAGGTGGACACCGCCTCCCCCACCGGCTTTCCCTCCACATACAGGTCAAAGTCCCGGTAGGTGGACGCCCCCCGGGCGCCCCGGTGCCAGGTGCGGATGGTAACCCGATCCCCCCAGCTCAGGGGCCGGTTCAGGCGGTACCACATCCGAACCAGCATCCAGAAGCAGTGGTACTTGGCCATGGTCTCGTCCCGGGAGACGTGGAGGGCGCAGGCCGCCTCCACCGCCGCCTCCTGGAGGGCGCCCAGCAGGCCAGAGGGGCGGCAGTGGTACCAGGGATCGATGTCCCGGGAGTCCACCAGGTATTCCTTTTCGTAGTACATCAGCGCCGCCCCCTATGCCTGGCCATGGATGACCAGCTTGTCCTTGCAGCAGATGTCGTCGATGTCGCTGGCGGTGGCCGCCGGGATGCGCATGGCTCCGCCGCAGTCGGCGCAGAACAGATCCACCGAGCTGTAGTTGACCTGGAGCTTCCAGTTGTGGGAGCCGCAGGTGCAGGAGATGCCGCCCCGCTGGGCGATGTCCTTGATCTCGGAGAGCACCTCGTGCATCACCAGCTCGTCCAGGAAGGTGCCCTTCTCCCCTGCCTGGGCCTCCAGCTTGTCCACCGCCTCCTCCAGGCGCTTCAGGGCGGCGAACACCGGCCCCTCCTCCCCCACATAGCAGCAGTCCAGCCCGGAGGCGGCGCAGGAGAAGGCCAGCACCTTCTCGTGGAGGAAGGCGTGGGAGGAGCATGTGACGCTGTGATCCTTGCCGCAGAACAGGCAGGGCACGGTGAGGCGCACCCGGTCGCCCATCATCTCCACCCGCAGGGAGGATTTGCCGCAGGGGCAGGGCAGCTCGTTGGCGGATGCCGCCAGCTGGAAAATGCTGCGCTCCACCGCGACGCTCTGCCGGCAGGACGGGCAGAGATAGGCCAGGGTGCGCTTGGCTTGCTCAACCATGAAAAACCTCCTAAAATTTCGCGCAGGATGTTGTTTTTATTATAGCGCAAACCGCCCCGTTTGACCAGCGTATCCGGGAACAAAATCCGTCCTCATATTTTCCCGCCTTTTCGTTCAAAATAGCACCATCCTGTGAGAAAAGGAGGCGGCGCGGTGGAATCGAAAAAGCGGGGGCGGCAGACCGTCGCCCTGTCCCATCCGCCCGCTGTGGCGGGCTTTGCCAGCATTGTGGGCAAAAAAGAGGGGGACGGCCCCCTGGCAGACACCTTCGACCTGGTGAACCAGGACGACACCTTTGGGGAGAAGAGCTGGGAGAAGGCGGAGAGCGCCATGCAGAAGCTGGCCCTGTCCACCGCTCTGGACAAGGCGGGGCTGTCCGCCTCCCGCCTGGACTATATCCTGGCGGGAGATCTGCTCAACCAGTGCATCGGCACCGGCTTTGCCCTCCGGGGACAGGACGTGCCCTTTTACGGTCTGTACGGGGCCTGCTCCACCATGGCGGAGAGCCTGTCCCTGGCGGCCCTGCTGCTGGACGGGGGCTTCGGCAGCTGTGCCGCCGCCATGACCTCCTCCCACTTCTGCTCCGCCGAGCGGCAGTACCGTACCCCCCTGGAGTACGGCGGCCAGCGCACCCCCACCGCACAGTGGACGGTGACCGGCTCGGGCTGTGTGATCCTGTCCGCCGAAGGGGCGTGCCCCAGGGTGACCCACGTAACCACGGGGAAAATCGTGGACAAGGGCATCAGGGACGCCAACAACATGGGGGCGGCCATGGCCCCGGCGGCCTATGAGACGATCAAGGCCCATCTGGAGGATCTGGGGCGGAAACCGTCGGACTACGATCTGATCCTCACCGGCGATCTGGGCAGCCTGGGCAAGGAGATCCTGCTGGATCTCTTTCACCGGGACGGGGTGGAGCTGCCCAATCTGGAGGACTGCGGCGTGCTCATCTACGACGCGGAGAAGCAGGACGTACACTGCGGCGGATCGGGCTGCGGCTGCTCTGCCGTGGTGCTCTGCGGGCTGATCCTCAACGGGATGAACCAGGGGCGCTGGAAAAAGCTGCTCTTCTGCGGCACCGGGGCCCTGCTCTCCCCCACCTCCACCCAGCAGGGGGAGAGCATCCCCTGTATCTGCCATGCAGCGGCCCTGGAAGGGCCGAAGGATTGAGGTGTCTGAAATGGAAATCTTCTGGGAATATGCCCGCGCCTTCCTGTGCGGGGGCGTGCTCTGCCTGATCGGGCAGGTGCTCATCGACAAGACCAAGCTGACCCCCGCCCGCATCCTGGTGCTCTATGTGGTGTCCGGGGTGGTGCTGGGGGGCCTGGGCATCTACAAATATATCGCCCAGTTCGGCGGCGCGGGGGCCACGGTGCCCCTCACCGGCTTCGGCTGGCTGCTGGCCAAGGGCACCGCCAAGGCGGTGTCCGAGCAGGGGGTGCTGGGGGCACTCACCGGCGGCGTCACCGCCGCGGCGGGGGGGATCGCCGCCGCCGTGTTCTTCGGATTGCTGGCGGCCCTGATCTTCAAGCCAAAATCCAAATCATAGCATAAGTCAAGGGGACGCTGTACGGATCAGCGTCCCCTTGGTCTGTCAGCGTGTTCTGTTCAAGCCTCCGCCAGCCACTCGTAGGCCAGGCGGGGGGTGCCGTCCTCCACCCAAATGGTGCCGCAGGGGACAAAACCGTGCTTGAGGATCAGATACTGCATCACCCCGTTGTCCCGATGGGTGTCAATGCGCAGATGGTTCACACGGGCCCTGCAGAAGTCCATGCAGGCGGCAAACAGGCCGGGCACCGCCCCGTCGCTGGCCACCCGGTGGATGGTGCCGTAGGGGGTGTCAGAGCGCCAGGCCCCCTGGATCTCCCGGTAGTTGGCCTCCTCCCCCAGCTGGAGGACAAAGGCCCCGTGGACGGCCCCGTCCGGCGCCCAGACGTACAGCTGCCCCTTGCCGATGTCCTCCTCCAGATCCTCGGTCAGGGGATAGCGGTCGCTCCACTGGGTGGGGTTTCCGTTTTCGGCCATGAAGCGGCGGGCGGCCGCGTAGACCGGGCCCAGGGCGGGCAGATCCTCGGGTGTTGCAGTTCGTATCATGGGTAAATACCTCCGTTATTCGGACAGGGTGAGGCCGGAGGCCCTGGCGGCGGCCTCCAGCACATGGCGGGCCAGCACGGTGGTGGTCACCGCGCCCACACCGCCGGGCACAGGGGTGATGGCCCGAACCACATCCTGAGCGGCGGCGAAATCCACGTCCCCCGTCAGGCTGCCGTCCTCATCCACGTTGATGCCCACGTCGATCACCACCTGGCCGGGGGCCAGGTGATCCGCGCCGATCACCTTTGCCTTTCCGGCGGCGGCGATGAGCACCTCCGCCCGGCGGCACTCGGCGGCCAGATCGGCGGTGCGGGTGTGGCAGAGGGTGACGGTGGCGTTGCGCCCCAGCAGCAGCATGGCCGCCGGTCTGCCGATCACCAGGCTGCGGCCAACCACCACCGCCCGCCTGCCGGTGAGATCATATCCATAGTAGTCCAGCAGCTCCATGCAGGCCTGGGCGGTGCAGGGGGGATAGCCCAGCTGGTCGCCGGAGAACACCGACGCCAGAGAGCCGGGTGTGATGCCGTCCACATCCTTGGCCGGAGAGAGGGCGGCGCACACCGCGCCCTCATCCATGTGGCGGGGCAGTGGGCGGAACAGCAGGCAGCCGTGGATATCCGGCGCCCTGTTGATCTGCCGGAGCAGCGCTGTCAGCTCCTCCTGGGAGGCATCCTCCGACAGGATAAACCGCTTGACAGCGATGCCCACCTTCTCGCACCGCTTCACGGCCCCCCGCTCATAGGACAGATCCTCCGGCCGCTCCCCCACCCGGACAATGGCCAGGGTGGGAACCACGCCGGCCTGCCGCAGGGCGGCGGCCTGGACGGCCAGCTTCTCCGTCAGGGCCGCCGCCGCCGGCGCGCCCTTCCACAACTCTGCCATCAGGAAAACCTCCCCATGACCGCCTCGTAGACCTGCTCGGCGATTTTCCAGTACTGATTCACCAGTTGGTCGGCCTCGCGGTTCATGGCCTCGGCATAGGCCCGGTCGGCCATGCTCTTGGTGTTCACCTTCACGTTGAGGCAGGCGCCGTACAGGGCACTCCAGCAGAATATGACGCCCGTGCCCACGTCGGAGAGCATCATGGCGCTGCCCTTGTCCAGCATCTCTCTGTGAAGGTCAATCGCTTCACAGCTCAGGCGGAGGATCTCCATGGGAGCGGCGGCCGCGTCCCGCAGGCACTGCTCCATGATCTCTCCCCGCCTGGGGTCGTCCTTGGGGATGGAATATGCCCTGGACAGGGGTTCAAAGGCGGCGGCATCCGCGTCCACCAGGGCCAGCAGCCTGGCCCGGATGTCCTCCGCCTTTGCCATGAGGGCCTTCACGTCCTCCTCCACCCCGGCATATTTCTTCTTGCCCACCGTGTAGTTGCCCACCATGGTGCACAGGGCAGTCCCCAGGGCCCCCACCAGGGCGGAAGCGCCGCCGCCGCCGGGTGTGGGCGCCTTGGAGGCTAGCGCGTCCAGAAACGCGCCGCAGGTCTGGTTGGCGGTATCCATTGTATTCACTCCTCATTTGACCGGGCGGCCAGAGGCCGCCCCTACAAGTGGGATGTAGGGGCGGTCTGTGGTCGCCCGTGCATGCAGCATACGTTCAGAACAGCCCGGAGATTCTGCCGTTCTCGTCCGGCCCCGGCGGGGAATCTCCCCGCCGGGGACCCCATTGAAACCAACCGGCCGGAAATCAATTCCGTCCGGTTCAAGGTTTTGGCTGCGCCAAAACGCTTGAGCGCCGCACTTGCGGCGTCCCGCCTGCGGCGGGTCCCATTATGCCTGTGTAATCATCCGGGGCTTCAGAACAGCCCGGAGATTTTGCCGTTCTCGTCCACGTCCACCTTCTCGGCGGCGGGTACCTTGGGCAGCCCTGGCATGGCTCCCCACAGAACGGAGTTCTGCGGGGGCCCCGGATAATTTTATCTGCGCGGGCGGAGTGAATCCGCCCGGCATCAAGGTTTTGGCTGCGCCAAAACGCTTGGACGCCGCATCCGCGGCGGACATAACCATGCCGGGATCAGAACAGACCTGAGATCCTGCCGTTCTCGTCCACGTCCACCTTCTCTGCGGCGGGCACCTTGGGCAGTCCCGGCATGGTCATGATGTCACCGGTGAGGGCCACCAGGAACCCGGCTCCGGCGGACACCTTGAGATTGCGCACGGTGACGGTGAAGCCGTCGGGGGCACCCAGCAGGCTCTGGTTGTCGGAGAAGGAGTACTGGGTCTTGGCCATGCAGATGGGCAGATCCCCGAAGCCCAGGGCGGTGAGCTCCGCCGCCTGCTTCTTGGCGGCGGGGGTGAGGACCACGCCGTCGCCGTGGTAGATCTTCTTCACAATGTCGTTGAGCTTGGCCTCGATGGGCTGCTCCAGCTCATAGGCGAAGGAGAAGTGGTTGGGCTCGCCGCACAGGCGGATGACCTCCTGGGCCAGGGCCTCGCCGCCCTCGCCGCCCTTGGCCCACACCTCGGACAGGGCCACGTTGACCCCAAGGGCGCGGCACTTGTCCTCCACCAGGCGCAGTTCCGCCTCGGTGTCGGTGGGGAAGCGGTTGATGGCCACCACGCAGGGCAGACCGTAGACCTTGGTGATGTTCTCCACATGGCGGAGCAGGTTGGGCAGACCGGCCTCCAGGGCGGCCAGGTTCTTCTGGCCCAGCTCGGCCTTGGGGCAGCCGCCGTGGTGCTTCAGGGCCCGGACGGTAGCCACCAGCACCACCGCGTCGGGCTTCAGGCCCGCCAGGCGGCACTTGATGTCCAAAAACTTCTCCGCGCCCAGGTCGGCGCCGAAGCCGGCCTCGGTGACCACGTAGTCCCCCATCTTGAGGGCCACCCGGGTGGCCATGACGGAGTTGCAGCCGTGGGCGATGTTGGCGAAGGGGCCGCCGTGGATGAAGGCGGGGGTGCCCTCCAGAGTCTGAACCAGATTGGGCTTGATGGCGTCCTTGAGCAGGGCGGCCATGGCCCCCTCGGCCTTGAGATCGTGGGCGGTGACGGGAGCCCCGGCGCGGGTATAGGCCACCACCATGCGGCCCAGCCGGGCCTTCAGATCCGCCAGGCCGCCGGCCAGGCAGAGCACCGCCATGATCTCCGAGGCCACGGTGATGTCAAAGCCGTCCTCCCGGGGCACGCCGTTGACCTTGCCCCCCAGGCCGCAGACGATGTTGCGCAGCTGCCGGTCATTCATGTCCACGCAGCGCTTCCAGGTGATGCGCCGCACGTCGATGTCCAGCTCGTTGCCCTGCTGAATGTGGTTGTCCAGCATGGCGGCCAGCAGGTTGTTGGCCGCGCCGATGGCGTGGAAGTCGCCGGTGAAGTGGAGGTTGATGTCCTCCATGGGCACCACCTGGGCATAGCCGCCGCCGGCGGCGCCGCCCTTGACGCCGAACACCGGCCCCAGGGAGGGCTCCCGCAGGGCCACCACGGTGTTCTTGCCCAGCCGGCGCATCCCGTCCGCCAGGCCCACGGTGGTGGTGGTCTTGCCCTCCCCCGCCGGGGTGGGGTTGATGGCCGTCACCAGGATCAGCTTGCCGTCGGGCCTGTCCGCCCGGTCAGCAAGCAGCTTCAGGTCGATCTTGGCCTTGTACTTTCCATAGTACTCCAGGTACTCCTCGTCCACCCCGGCCACCGCCGCGATGTCCCTGATGGGCTTCATGGCACAGGCCTGTGCGATCTCAATATCCGACTTCACTTCCGCATCCACGCTCCTTCATGTTATCTGTTGTGATGATCCGCCAGACGCCCCGTCTGTTTGGAGAACTTAATCGTATCATCCTTTTTCTCCCTTGTCAACCGAGAGCCGTCCGGGGCGGCGGGTACCAAAACCGCCCGCTGCAAGAGCAGCGGGCGGTCTCTGTTTGCACTATTCCTCTTCCAGCACCTGCCGGGCGGTGTCCGCCAGGCTGAGGCGCCCGTCCATGCTCCGGCGTCGGAGCATGCGGTAGGCCTCCTCCTCCGACAGGGCGTGGCGGGCCATCAGCCGCTCCTTGGCCCGGTCGATCAGGGCCTGCTCCCCGGCACTCCGCCGGGGCGGCCGGAGGCGGCCCAGCCGCTCCCCCATGCGCAGGAGCATCTGCACCGACACCACCAGCTCCCGCCGGGTGGCGGGGGCGGGCAGGCGGAACAGGGCCTCGTTCTGGATCAGATCCAGCAGGCCCTGGGATGCCACCACCAGCACGTTGCAGGTATCGTACAGATCCTCCGCCAGCTCCTCCGCCGTGCCGTCCGGGAACTTGTAGCCGCAGACCACGGTGGTGATGCGCTGCTGGCTCACCAGTCGCCGAACCTGGTCGGCGGAACGGCAGAGCAGACAGGAGGCCGTTCCGGCGCTCTCCAGAATCTCCTTCACCCGGCGGCCGTTCTGCTCGCCGGCGAAGGCCACCACCACTGTCTCCATGGCGCTTAATAGTTGATGATATACTTCTCCCGCTCCCAGGAGGACACCCGGGTGCGGTACTCGTCCCACTCCCGCCACTTGCCGGCCAGGTAGTTGGCGGCCACGTGCTCGCCCAGGGCGTCCAGGATCAGCTGGTCGGCCTCCATGGCGTGGAGGGCCTCCTCCAGGGAGCCGGGCAGGCTCTCAATGCCGTGGGCCTTCCGGGCGGCGTCATCCATGGCATAGATGTTCTCGGTGATCTCCGCCGGAGGGTTCATGCCCTTCTCAATGCCGTCCAGGCCGGCGGCCAGACAGACGGCGAAGGCCAGATAGGGGTTGCAGGCCGGGTCGGGGGAGCGCAGCTCCACCCGGGTGCCCTGCCCGCGGCTGGCGGGAATCCGGATCAGGGCGGAGCGGTTGGAGGCCGACCAGGCCAGGTAGCAGGGGGCCTCGTAGCCCGGCACCAGCCGCTTGTAAGAGTTGACCAGGGGGTTGGTGATGGCGGCCATGCCCCGCATGTGGTGGAGCAGGCCGGCGATGAAGCTGTACGCCTCCCTGGACAGGCCCTTGGGATCGTCGGGATCATAGAAGGCGTTCTTCCCGTCCTTGAACAGGGACATGTTGGTGTGCATGCCGGAGCCGTTGATGCCGAAGATGGGCTTGGGCATGAAGGTGGCGTGGAGGCCGTTCTTCTGGGCCAGGGTCTTGACCGCCAGCTTGAATGTCATGATGTTGTCGGCGGTGTGGAGGGCGCCGGCGTATTTGAAGTCGATCTCGTGCTGGCCCTCGGCCACCTCGTGATGGCTGGCCTCGATCTCGAAGCCCATCTGCTCCAGAGCCAGGCAGATCTCCCGCCGGGTACCCTCGCCGTGATCCAGGGGACCCAGGTCGAAGTAGCCCGCCTCGTCGTTGGTCTTGGTGGTGGGCTTGCCCTCGTCGTCGGTCTGGAACAGGAAGAACTCCGCCTCGGGGCCCACGTTGAAGGCGTCGTAGCCCATGTCCTTGGCCTTCTGGAGCACCTTTTTCAGCACATAGCGGGGATCGCCCACAAAGGGGGTGCCGTCGGGGTTGTACACGTCGCAGATGAGCCGGGCTACCTTGCCGTGGCTGGGCCGCCAGGGGAAGATGGCGAAGGAGTCCAGATCGGGATAGAGGTACTGGTCGGACTCGTCGATGCGGACGAAGCCCTCGATGGAGGAGCCGTCGAACATGATCTGGTTGTTCACCGCCTTCTCGATCTGGGAGGCCGTGATGGCCACGTTCTTGAGCTGTCCGAAGATGTCGGTAAACTGGAGGCGGACAAACTCAATGTCCTCGTCCCGCACCATGCGGATAATATCTTCCTTTCTGGTCGACATTGCAAGCATCTCCTTTTGTCCCTTCAAATTAAAACAAAAAGGGCGAAGGCGCTCTCCCCCTGCGGGTTAGAACGCCTTCGTCCTTAGCTATGGGAACAGTATAGTGTTTTCAGGGTGTTTTGTCAACCCTTTTTCTTCCTTTTCCTTCTTTTCGTGGGAAGCGGAAGAGTTGCGGCGGATCTCCCCGGACATTTTTATGCAAGTCTGATAAGAAATCCTTCAAAAACAGCTGTCCTCAGCGGGCCAGCAGGGCCATGCTGATTTTCACCACCGCCTTGCGGCTGGTGGCCGGCGCGTCCCCCAGCATGAGGGCGGGCCGGTGGGCATCCCAGGGGAAGAAGATGCCGAAGCAGCCGGGGGTGGCCACCAGCATGCACTCGTTGGCCACATCCTCCAGCAGGGAGATGTCGTTCTCCGGCCGGGCCTCAAACACCGGCTCGGTGCCCAGATAGGGGGCCACCCCGATGCGCTCGCCCCCCTCGGGCCAGTACATCAGGTCGATATACTTCTTGTGAATCTCCGGGTGGGAGCCCTCCATGGGGTGGGTGGTCATATCCATCACGTTGACGAACATGTCGTCTCCCTCCAGCTCGTGGCGGCCCAGCTCCAGGGACATGATGTCCGTGTCCCGCAGATAGGCCAGAGCACGCTGGATGGCGGCGGGGTAGGCGGACAGATCGTCTCCCCCGTTCAGCTTGGAAAAGATCATGGTGCTTCCTCCTCTGTACGCGGCGGCCCGGCGGGGCCGCCCGGTTTATATATAAGGTATCCCATACCCGTCCCCCTGTCAAGGGATTTCTGCCCGTTCCGTGCTGGTCGGCGGGGGACCACCTTCCACATCTGCCTGGATACGCTGTCCGGGATAGGTCATCTGCTGGTAGAGCTGCACCACCCGGCCCATTTTTGTGTGATACGGTTATGGGGGGTGTCAGTCAGCGTCCACCACTTCGCCGGTGAGGACGGTCTTGGCCTCCACCGTCAGCTCGCCATTGACGCAGTCCACGGTGAGGGTGTCGCCGCTCTCCACCTGGTCGGCGATGATCTTCCGGCTGATGAGGGTCTCCACCGAGTGCTGCACAAAGCGGCGGAGGGGCCGGGCGCCGAAGGCGGGGTCGTAGGCGCTGTCGATGATGAACTGCTTGGCCGCGGGGGTGAGCACCACCGTCAGCTGCTTGTCCTCCAGGCGGCGGTTCAGCTCGGCCACCAGCAGGTCGATGATATGGGTGATGTTATCCTTGGTCAGCGGCTTGTAGAACACAATCTCGTCCAGCCGGTTGAGGAACTCGGGCCGGAAGGAATGGCGGAGCAGGTCGTTGACGGCATTCTTGGCCTCCTGGGTGATGTTGCCGTCGGCGTCGATGCCGTCCAGCAGGTACTGGGAGCCCAGGTTGGAGGTCAAAATGATGATGGTGTTCTTGAAATCCACCGTCCGGCCCTGGCTGTCCGTAATCCGGCCGTCGTCCAATACCTGGAGTAATATATTGAACACGTCGGGGTGTGCCTTTTCCACCTCGTCGAAGAGCACCACGGAATAGGGGTGGCGGCGGACGGCCTCGGTGAGCTGGCCGCCCTCCTCATAGCCCACGTATCCGGGAGGGGCGCCGATGAGGCGGGAGACGGAGAACTTCTCCATATACTCGCTCATGTCGATGCGCACCATGTTCTTCTCGGAGTCGAACAGGGCCTCGGCCAGGGTCTTGGCCAGCTCGGTCTTGCCCACGCCGGTGGGGCCCAGGAACAGGAAGGAGCCGATGGGCCGGTCGGGGTCGGCAATGCCGGCCCGGCTGCGCAGGATGGCCTCGGACACCAGGCGGACGGCCTCGTCCTGGCCCACAACCCGCTGGTGGAGGATGTCCTCCAGGTGGAGCAGCTTCTCCCGCTCCCCCTCCATCAGCTTGGCCACGGGTATGCCCGTCCAGCGCTCAATGATGCGGGCGATCTCCTCCTCGGTGACCTTGTCCCGCAGCAGGCTTCTGGCCCTGCCCTCGTTGGCGATGGCCTCCTCGGCCTCCAGCTGCCGCTTCAGCTCGGGGATGCGGCCGTACTGCAGCTCGGCGGCCTTATTCAGGTCGTACTGCCGCTGGGCCTTCTCCAGCTCGGCGTTGGCCTCCTCCAGCTCCTCCCGCAGCTTCTGCACCTTGCCAATGGCGTTCTTCTCGTTCTCCCACTGGGCCTTCTTGGCGTTGAACTCGTCCCGCATCTCGGCCAGCTCCTTCTGGATCTCGGCCAGATGCTCCTGGGACAGGGCGTCGTCCTCCTTCTTGAGGGCGGCCTCCTCGATCTCGTGCTGGATAATCTTGCGCTGGATCACGTCCAGCTCGGTGGGCATGGAGTCGATCTCCGTGCGGATCATGGCGCAGGCCTCATCCACCAGGTCGATGGCCTTGTCGGGGAGGAAGCGGTCGGTGATATAGCGGTCGGACAGGGTGGCGGCGGCGATGATGGCGCTGTCCTGGATCTTGACCCCGTGGTACACCTCGTACCGCTCCTTCAGGCCCCGGAGGATGGCGATGGTGTCCTCCACCGACGGCTCGTTGACCATGACGGGCTGGAACCGCCGCTCCAGGGCGGCGTCCTTCTCGATATACTGGCGGTACTCGTTGAGGGTGGTGGCGCCGATGCAGTGGAGCTCGCCCCGGGCCAGCATGGGCTTGAGCAGGTTGCCCGCGTCCATGGCGCCCTCGGTCTTGCCCGCGCCCACGATGGTGTGCAGCTCGTCGATGAACAGGATAATCTGCCCCTCCGACTTCTTTACCTCGTTGAGGACGGCCTTCAGCCGCTCCTCAAACTCGCCCCGGTACTTGGCACCGGCGATCAGGGAGCCCATGTCCAGGGCGAAGATGGTCTTGTCCTTCAGGGAGGCGGGCACGTCGCCCTTGACGATCCGCTGGGCCAGGCCCTCGGCGATGGCGGTCTTGCCCACGCCGGGCTCGCCGATGAGCACCGGGTTGTTCTTGCTCTTGCGGCTCAGAATGCGGATGACGTTGCGGATCTCGTCGTCCCGGCCGATCACCGGGTCCAGCTTATTGGCCCGGGCCCGCTCCACCAGGTCGGTGCCGTACTTCTTCAGGGCGTTGTAGGTCTCCTCCGGGTTGTCGGAGGTGACCCGCTGGTTGCCCCGCACATTGCTCAGGGCCTGGAGCACCCGCTCCCGGCTCACGTTGTAGGTGCGGAAGACCTCTTTCAGGGCGCGGTTTGCCGTGTCGATCAGGGCCAGCAGCAGGTGCTCCACCGACACGTACTCGTCCTTCATGGAGGCGGCCACGCTCTCGGCGGTGTTCAGGCACTTGTCCACATCCTGGGCCACATAGATCTTGCCCTGCTCCCGGCCGGAGCCGGACACACGGGGCAGCTTTTCCACCTCCGCCTTGACGGCGGCGGTGAAGGAGGGGACGGTGAGGCCCATGTTCCCCAGCAGCTGGGGAATCAGGCCGCCCTCGTCCAGCAGCAGGGCCAGCAGCAGGTGGGGCTGCTCAATCTGCTGGTTGCCGTACTCGGTGGCGATGGACTGGGCGTTCTGCACCGCCTCCAGGGATTTCTGGGTATATTTCTGCGCGTTCATAAATCGCGTCACATCCTTTCTCGTCGGCAGACCCGCCAAAGGCTGGGCTCTGCCGCCCGCAGGCTGGCAAAAACTTTATGGTATTTCAGGGGCATGGCACCAACGGCGGCCCGGCGGGCATAGGACATCCGCCCCTTCGGGACACGAACAAGAGCCGGTCAGCCGCAGCTGACCGGCTCCCGCGTTTCCGATCAATCGATGGCGATCCGGCGGCTCTCAGGCACCACCGGCACGGCCTTGGGCAGGTTCAACTCCAGGATGCCGTTGTTGTAGGCGGCGGTGATCCCGGCCTCGTTGATGCCGGTGATGTCAAAGGAGCGGCTGAAGGAGCCGTAGCGGCGCTCGCGGCGGATGTAGGTGCCCTTGTCGTCCTTCTGATCCTGGTTCTCACTGTGCTCGGCAGTGATGGTCAGGATGCCGTCCTTCACATCCAGCTTGATGTCGCCCTTGTCAAAGCCGGGGAGCTCGGCTTCTAAAATGAACTTGTCGCCGGCGTCCCGGATGTCGGTGCGGAAGGCGGGCAGGGAGGTGTTGCTGCTGCGGAAGAAGTTCCGGGCAAAGTTATCAAAGGTATCGAACACGTTGTCTTCGCTGCGCTCAAAGGGAAGCATGCCAAACATAATCAATCTCTCCTTTTTCCTGAAAGCGGATGGTTAGCAATGATGGGTTCTGTGTGCTAAAATCTTGGTTTCTTCACGGCTGTCATCCTCTTTCCGGGGCCCTCGCGGGCCCTCTTATCTCGTTTTCTGAACCTAAGTATAGAGGGATTCTGTGAACAAATATACATGAAATTATGTCCAAATTGTAAACATTAGCACTCTTATATATGGAGTGCTAAAACAACTGACCCTTTACGGAGTGGGAAAAAAGAGGTATAATACCCTCCGCTTGTGCGGAAGGGAGAGAACTATGAAACATACCAACGACCTGGGCCGCGACCCGGTTTTCAAGCTGGTGTGCCGGCTGGCCATCCCCACCATGCTGGCCCAGCTGGTCAGCGTGCTCTACAGCATCGTGGATCGCATTTACATCGGCAACATCCAGGGCATCGGGGATCTGGCCCTGGCGGGGGTGGGGGTATGCGGCCCCATCGTCACCCTGCTGTCCTCCTTTGCCTCCCTGGTGGGCCTGGGGGGCTCCCCCATCATGGCCATGCGCATGGGGGAGGGGAGGAAGAAGGAGGCGGGCAGGGTTCTGTCCAACTGCTTCCTCATGCTACTGGTGCTGTCGGTGGCGCTGACGGCGATGTTCCTGCTGTCCAAGGGGCAGCTGCTCCGCTGGTTCGGCGCCAGTGAGGCCACTTTCGGCTATGCCGACACCTATCTGACCATCTACACCGCCGGCACCTTCTTCGCCCTCATGGCCACCGGCATGAACAGCTTCCTCATCGCCCAGGGCTACTCCGGCCTGGGCATGGCCACGGTGATGCTGGGGGCGGTGCTCAACATCGTGCTGGATCCCGTCTTCATCTTTGTCCTCCACATGGACGTGGCCGGGGCGGCCATCGCCACGGTGATCTCCCAGATGGCCTCCTGCGCCTTCGTGCTGACCATGCTGCTGCGCAAATCCATGCCGGTGCCCCTGCGGTGGGGCAGGCCGGACTGGGCCGTCATGCGGCGGGTGCTCACCTTCGGCCTGTCCCCCTTCCTGATCATCGCCACCGACAGCATCCTGCTCATCGTGCTCAACACGGTGCTCCAGCGGTACGGCGGCCCTGAGCAGGGGGACGTCCTGGTCACCTGCGCCACCATCGTGCAGAGCTACCTGCTCCTCATCACCATGCCCATGGGCGGCCTCACCCTGGGCACCCAGCCGGTGGTCAGCTTCAACTACGGCGCCGGCAACCTGGAGCGCATCAAAAAGGCCATCCAATGTATTGTGGGCCTGTGCCTCACCTTCTGCGCGGGGATGATGGTGTTCACCCACACCCTGTCCCCGGTGTTTGTGGGCCTGTTCACCCGCAATCCGGAGCTGGCGGAGCAGTCGGTGGGCTATATTAAGGTGTTCACCGCCATGATCCTCCCCCTGGCCGTCCAGTACCCCCTGGTGGACGAGACCACCGCCCTGGGCCACGTGCGGCTGGCCCTGTTCTGCTCCCTGTTCCGCAAGAGCGTGTTCCTGGCCTGCCTGCTCCTGCTGCCCGCCCTGGTGTCCGCCCCGGCCACCTTCCTGTCCGAGCCCATCGCCGACGCGGTGGCCGCCACGGTGACCACCTGCCTGTTCCTCCACTTCTTCCCCAAAATCCTGGCCAAACGGGCCAGGCAGGAGGAGGGTCAACCCAAAGTTGCGCAATAGCTGGTGGACGCAACCGGGGAGATCCAGTATGCTGGGCCTATCCAGAAAGGAGTGTTTTCTATGTCCCCGATAACTGAAAGAACGGCAGGCTCCGGCGTGGCCGCGATGCTGATTCCCATGTTGATCGGCCTGGTGATCTGGTTGGCCATCATGGCGGTGGTAATCTACCTGGTGGTGCTGCTCATCAAAGCCCTGCGGAAGTATCTGCGCTCCGGCCCCGTCCGGCAGGAGAAGGCGGAGATGGCCAGGAGCCTGGGGGAGACCCTCAGGTACCACCGCACCCGGTGCAAGATGACCCAGGAGTTTGTGGCGGAGGCCATCGGGGTCAGCCGCCAGGCGGTGAGCAAGTGGGAGAGCGGCGCCGCCGACCCCAGCACCTCCAATCTCCTGGCCCTGGCCAAGCTGTACGGCGTGTCGCCGGAGGAGCTTCTGAAAAGCGTGGAAGAGTAAAACAGGCAGGGCCCGTCCAACGGACGGGCCCTGCCTGTTCAAATACCTGTAAAATTTCCGGTTCAGCGCGCCCGGGCTTTGCTCAGTTGGACGCAGTGTCCAGATCCTTGTCGCCGCCCCGCGTCGCCGCAAGCTCCGCATCGTTCGCTTCCGCCCCTCGTCGGCGCAAAGTCCGCTCTGCTCGGGACGCCCTGGCGGACATCCCTCGCTGCGCTCCCTTGCGCCTCCTCTCCGGACGCGACCCGCTCCGCTGGGCTCGCGTCCGGGTTTTGCTCAGTTGGACGCGGTATCCAGATCCTTGTCGCCGCCCCAGATCATGTTCTTGCGCAGCTCCTCGCCCACGATCTCCATCTGGTGCTTCTTGAGCTGCTGGCGCTTGGAGTTGAAGAAGGTGCGGCCGTTCTTGTTCTCGGCGATCCACTTGCCGGCGAAGGTGCCGTCCTGGATGTCGGAGAGGACGGCGCGCATACGGGCCTTGGTCTCCTCGTGGGGGATGACCCGGGGGCCGGAGACGTACTCGCCGAACTCGGCGGTGTCGGAGATGGAGTAGTTCATGGCCGCCACGCCGCCCTTGTTGATCAGGTCGATGATCAGCTTCATCTCGTGGATGCACTCGAAGTAGGCGTTCTCCGGCTCGTAACCGGCCTCCACCAGCACCTCGAAGCCGCAGCGCATCAGATCCACCACGCCGCCGCACAGCACGGTCTGCTCGCCGAACAGGTCGGTCTCGGTCTCGTCGTGGAAGGTGGTCTCCATGACGCCGGCCCGGGCGCCGCCGATGCCGGCGATGTAGGCCAGGGCGATCTTATAGGCGTTGCCGGTGGCGTTCTGCTCCACGGCCACCAGGCAGGGCACGCCCTTGCCGTTGACGTAGGTGGAGCGGACGGTGTGGCCGGGGCCCTTGGGGGCCGCCATGAACACGTCCACGCCGGCGGGGGGGACGATCTGCTGATAGCGGATGTTGAAGCCGTGGGCGAAGGCCAGGGCCTTGCCCTCGGTCATGTAGGGAGCGATGTCCTTCTTATAGACCTCGGCCTGCACCTCGTCGTTGATGAGCATCATGACGATGTCGCCCCACTGGGCGGCCTCGGGAATGGTCTTGACGGTCAGGCCGGCCTTCTCCGCCTCGGCCCAGTTCTTGGAGCCCTGGCGCAGACCCACGCACACGTCGCAGCCGGAGTCCTTCAGGTTGAGGGCATGGGCGTGGCCCTGGGAGCCGTAGCCGATGATGGCGATCTTTTTGCCGTTGAGGTAGGAGAGCTCGCAGTCCTTCTCGTAGTACATCTTAGCCATGGTAATACACTCCTTTTTATCCAGTGGTGGCTGTTGATAGCTTATCATAGCACAGGCGGGAACGAAAGAATGATAACTGTGTTACAATCTCAAAAAAGATTTGAGCGGCATCCCCGGCGGGGGAGTCAATCGAGCACCCGTTCCAGCTCGATCTCATCCTCATCCGCCCGGCCGGTGGGGGAGAAGCCTAGTGTCTGGTACAAGTGACAGGCAGCGGAATTTTCCGGGCTGACGGTCAGCCGGACGATGCTGGAATCCCCAAAGGGCTTGGAGCGGATATAGGCGAGCGCCGCCTCCATGGCGGCCCGCCCGTAGCCCCTGCCCTGGTGCCGGGCGTCGATCATCAGATGCCAGATGAAATAGGCTTCTTCGTCATAGTCATAGATGACCATCAGATATCCTACTACCTCACCGGCGCGGCAGACCGCAAAGGGGGTGCACTGCCCGCGGTATACATACGCCTGGGCCAGGCTTCGGATGGGGTGGGATACAAACTTTTCCTGCTGGGCATCCAATTCCAGGGAAAAGCAGGCGAGAAAATTGGATTCATCCACGTTCTGCAAGGTAATACAGTCCATACTTCCTCCTTTTAATCCGGAGGGCTAACGGATGAAAACCCTCCTTCTGGCTGACAGGAACCTGTTTTCATACAGCTTCATATCTGCTCTCCCCCTTTCTCTGGGAAAATGTTTATATAAAAAGGTTTCGCTGCGCGAAGCGCTTGAACGCCGCAAAGCGGCGGCTCGCTGCGCTCGCAAGAGCAGACCGGCCAGAGTTACAGGAAATTCTTACCCAGGTTAAACTCGGTCTGCTCTTTGGTCTCGTCGCCGATGGTGTAGGCGCCTCTCTCCAAAGCCACCATGCCGGTGCGCACCAGCTCCAGGATGCCGAAGGCCTCCAGCAGCTTCTGCATAGCGTCGGCCTTGGACTCGTCGCCGATGAGGGCCAGGGTGAGGGACTTGAGGGACACGTCGATGATGGAGGCCCGGAAGATGTTGGCGATCTGGATGACCTCGTTGCGGATGTCGGGGGTCTCGGCCCTGACCTTGAACATGACCAGCTCCCGGCGGATGGAGCGCTCCGGCTTGAGCTCCTGGACGGAGTAGACGGGGAACTGCTTGCGCAGCTGGTTCATGATCTGCTCGGTCATGGCTGCGTCGGCCATGACTTCGATGGTGATACGGGAGACGGTGGGGTCGTCGGTAGTGCCCACCGCCAGGGATTCGATGTTGTAGCCCTTCCGGGAGAACAGCCGGGAGACCTGGGACAGGACGCCGGCGGCGTTTTCCACCAGCACCGAGAGGGTGCGGCGGGTCACGGTTGCTTCACTCATTTCCACGCCCTCCTTATCAATCCAGAATGAAATCGGTGACCGGCGCACCGGCGGAGACCATGGGGTGAACCATGGCGTCCTTGTCGATGGCGCACTCGATGACGTAGGGCCTGCCGGCGGCCACGGCCCGGCGGAAGGCCGCCTCAAACTCCGGCTGGGTGGCGGCCCGCTCCCCCTGGATGCCGTAGGCCTCCGCCAGCTTGACGAAGTCGGGGCCGCGATCCAGGTCGGTCTGGGAGAACCGCTTGTTGTAGATCAGGTTCTGCCACTGGCGCACCATGCCCAGGGTGCGGTTGTTGAAGATCACGGTGATCACCGGGATGTTGTAGTGCTCGGCGGTACACAGCTCGTGGCAGTTCATGCGGAAACAGCCGTCGCCGGTGCACTGCACCACCACCTTGCCCGGGTTGCCCACGGCGGCGCCCATGGCGGCCCCCAGGCCGAAGCCCATGGTGCCGAAGCCGCCGGAGGTGATGAACTGCCCCGGCCGGGAGAAGTGGTAGTACTGGGCGCACCACATCTGGTGCTGGCCCACGTCGGTGGCGATGATGGCGTCCCCGTCGGTGACGGCCTGGATGGTCTCCAGGATCTCGTGGGGGTGGAGGATGTCGTCCTTTTTCAGGGGCACCTCCGGGTGGGAGAACACCCACCCCTTCCACTCCGGGTAGTCGTGGGCGGGCAGCTTTTCGTTGAGCAGCTCCAGCACCCGCCTGGCGTCGCCGATGATGTGATGGTCGGTCTTGACGTTCTTGTCGATCTCCGCCCGGTCGATGTCGATGTGGACGATTCTGGCGTTGGGGGCGAAGGTGGCCGGGTCGGTGGCCACCCGGTCGGAAAAGCGGCAGCCCACGGCGATGAGCAGGTCGCACTGGTCGCTAGCCAGGTTGGAGGCGTGGGAGCCGTGCATGCCGATCATGCCGGTGAAGAGCGGGTGGTTGCCCGGGCAGGCGCCGCCGCCCATGATGGTGGAGGCCACCGGGGCGTTGAGCCGCTCGATGAACTTCCGGAACTCGGGCACCGCCCCCCGGGAGCGGATCACGCCGCCGCCCACCAGCACCAGGGGCTTCTCCGCCTCCTCGATCATGTCCAGCAGGGTCTGGATGTCGCCGGCGTCGGGTTCCGGGGCCCGCAGGTCGTGGCTGGCCCGGCGGAGCATGGCCCCCAGGCGGCCGTGGTTGGGGTGCTCGGCCAGGGGCAGGGGCTCGTAGTCCGCCTCGGCGGCGGTGACGTTCTTGGCGATGTCCACCAGCACCGGGCCGGGCCGGCCGGTGCGGGCGATGGCGAAGGCCTCCCGGATCACGTCGGCCAGCTGGCTGGGATCCTTCACCAGGTAGTTGCACTTGGTGATGGGCATGGTGATGCCGGTGATGTCCACCTCCTGGAAGGAGTCCTTGCCGATGAGGTTCTCACTGACGTTGCAGGTGATGAACACCACGGGGGAGGAGTCGTAGTAGGCGGTGGCGATGCCGGTGGTCAGGTTGGTGGCCCCGGGGCCGGAGGTGGCGAAGCACACCCCCACCTTTCCGGTGGCCCGGGCATACCCGTCGGCGGCGTGGGAGGCCCCCTGCTCGTGGGCCGTCAGGATGTGGCGGATTTTCTCCTTATATCCGTGCAGCTCAAACTCGTCATATACATTCAGAATGGTGCCGCCGGGGTAGCCGAAGACCGTGTCTACCCCCTGCTCCAGCAGGCACTCCATCAAAATCTGAGCGGTTTTCATTCTCATGGGTCGTATACCTCCTTTGGCGGAACTCTGGTATCAAAAACACATGGCGGCTTCGTCCCATAGGACGAAGCCGCCATGACTCCGTGGTACCACCTAATTTCGCGGGCAGGCCCGCGCACTCGTTGCCCCGATAACGGAGGGGAAAACCGTCTCCGCCTAGCCATCTGGTTCAGCGGAGCTGCTCTCGGGTGAGCGCCCGGACGGCCTCACGGGAGCTTACACCAGCCGCTCCCTCTCTGCGCTTGCGCGCCGTCCGTATGAATCCGGTCATCGCTTTTGGCGCCGCCGGATATGCCCGGCGGAGTTTAATTACTGATTATCTTACCGTTTCGGTCGGCGTTTGTCAATCTGCTCAGTTTGATTTTTTGAACTTCTCTCTTTTTCACAACGCCGACGGAAGCGGAGCGATGGCGGCAATTCATCTTGACGAAAAATAAACTACACGGTGCAAATGCGCAGAAACAGGGCGAAACAGCGCGCTTTTCGGCTTTTGAGATAAAACTGCCCAGTTTAGCGCAAAAAATGAATAAAATTTGAACATTTTAACTGGACAATTTGGCGTCTTTGCGCTATGATAATTCTGTTTGAGATACCGGTCAAACAACTCAGAAAAATGGCCCGTGTGTGGGTCAGATTTGCGAGGTGGACCTATGAAGCAAAGCTTTTACGGCGGCGTGCATCCCCACGACCGGAAGGAGTTGGCACGCCACAAGGAGATTGTGCCTCTCAGCGCGGCTCCCAAAGAGGTCGTCATCGCCATGGCGATGCACGTCGGCGCGCCCTGCAAGCCCATCGTCTCTGTGGGCGACCAGGTGAAGGTGGGCCAGAAGATCGGCGAGATCGCCGGCCTGGGCGCCCCCATCCACGCGTCGGTGTCCGGCACGGTCAAGGCGGTGGAGCCCCGTCCCTACGTGGGCGGCGGCAAGTGCATGTCCGTGGTCATCGAGAACGATTTCCAGGACACCTGGGGCTCTGAGCTCACCCCCCATCCCGACTACACCAAGCTGACGACCAACGAGATCGTGGAGATCGTCAAGGAGGCCGGTATCACCGGTATGGGCGGCGCCGGCTTCCCCACCCACGTGAAGATCAGCTCCGGCCTGGGCAAGGTGGACACGCTGATCCTCAACGGTGCGGAGTGTGAGCCGTACATCACCGCCGACCACCGGCTGATGCTGGAGCAGGGCGAGAAGGTCATCGGCGGCGTGCGCATCCTGATGCAGGCCTTCGGCCTCAAGAGCGCCGTCATCGGCGTGGAGGCCAACAAGGAGGACGCCATCGAGCATCTGAAGGCCCTGGTGGGCGGCAAGAACGACGTGACGGTGGAGTCTCTGCGCACCCGGTACCCCCAGGGCGCTGAGAAGCAGCTGATCCAGCGCATCACCGGCCGCGAGGTGCCCCCCGGCGGGCTGCCCGCCCATGTGGGCTGCGCGGTGTTCAACGTGGGCACCGCCGCCGCTGTGTACGACGCCGTGGTGGAGGGCAAGCCCCTGACCCACCGCATCGTCACCGTCACCGGCGACGCCATCAAGGAGCCCAAGAACCTGCGGGTTCCCCTGGGCACCTCCTTCCAGCAGATCATCGACGAGGGCAAGGGCTTCAAGGAGACCCCCGACCGGGTGCTCACCGGCGGCCCCATGATGGGCATCGCCCAGTACACCCTGGACGTCACCTGCATCAAGGGCACCAACGCCGTGCTCTGCCTGACCAAGAAGGAAGCCGCCCCCGTGGTGGAGGAGGAGACCTGCCTGCGCTGCGCCCGCTGCGTCAACGTCTGCCCCATGCACCTGACCCCGGTGTACATGCACCTGTACGCCGAGAAGGGCATGTGGAAGGAGGCCGAGGCCCTCAACGTCATGGACTGCATCGAGTGCGGCTCCTGCAACTACATCTGCCCCGCCCGTATCCACCTGGTTCAGTCCTTCCGTGTGACCAAGGGTGAGCTGCGGGCTCTGGCGGCCAAGGAAAAAGCGGCGAAGGAGGCGGCCAAAGCATGAACGAGGAAAAGAACCTGAGACTCACGGTGGCTTCGTCCCCCCACGTGGCCTCTCCCATTGACACCCAGAACCTGATGCGGGACGTGCTCATCGCCCTGGTGCCCGCCATGGTCATGGGCGTGGTGTTCTTCGGCCCCCGGGCCCTGGTCGCCACCATCATCTCCGTGGTGGCCTGCGAGTTCTTTGAGTGGGCCTACCGCAAGATTATGAAGAAATCCTGCGCCAACAAGGATCTGTCCGCCGCCGTCACCGGCGTGCTGCTGGCCTTCGTGTGCGCGCCCACCCTGCCCTACTGGATGCTGATCATCGGCGATTTCTTCGCCATCGTGGTGGTCAAGCAGCTCTTCGGCGGCCTGGGCCAGAACTTCCTCAACCCCGCTCTGGCGGGCCGCGCCTTCCTGATGCTGTGCTACCCCGTGGCCATGACCACCTGGATTGTGCCCGGCATCGGCGCGGACAAGTGGGCCAATGTGCTGGGCAACACCACCACCATGGCCGGCGCCGACATTGTCACCGGCGCCACCCCCCTGAGCACCGATCTGATGCACTCCGGCCTGCTGCCCACCCTGGAGAACTTCCAGGCCGGCCTGCTGCCCGAGTCCATCACCTCCCCCACCACCCTGCTGGACGCCTTTGTGGGCAACGTGGGCGGCTGCATCGGTGAGATTTCCGCCCTGGCCCTGCTGCTGGGCGGGGTGTACCTGATCGCCCGGGGCGTGATCCGCGCCCGCATCCCCGTGGCCTACATTGCCACCGTGGCGGTGCTCACCTTCATCTTCCCCAAGGGCGACGTTGACCGTCTGGCCTGGATGCTGTATCAGCTGTTCACCGGCGGCCTGTTCCTGGGCGCCTTCTTCATGGCCACCGACTATGTCACCAGCCCCGTCACCAAGAAGGGCGAGATTATCTACGGCATCGGCTGTGGCCTGCTGACCGTGTTCATCCGCTACTTCGGCGGCTACCCCGAGGGCGTGAGCTACTCCATCCTGATCATGAACTGCTGCGTGTGGCTCATTGACAAGGTGGGCAAGCCCAACCGCTACGGCGTGACCAAAGAGATGCGCGCCGCCGAGAAGGCGGCCAAAAAAGCCGGGAAGGAGGGTTAACCATGACTGAGACGAAAAAAGATCCCGGCACTGCCACTCTTGTGGTGGTTCTGTTCCTCATCTGCCTGGTGACCTCTCTGCTGCTGGGCCTGACCAACGAGGTGACCGCACCCTTTATCGAGGCGAATAACTGGAAGACCACCCAGGAGGCCATGAACGCTGTTCTGCCCGCCGACGAGTACACCGACGTGACCGCCGACTACGCCGGCGGCGACGCCACCGTGGAGGCCGTCTATCAGGCCGGCGACGCCGGCTATGTGGTGCAGGTCTCCCCGCCCACCTCCTTCAGCGGCAACCTGACCATCATGGTGGGTGTGGACTCCAGCTACGCCTGCACCGGCATTTCCGTCACCAGCACCGGTGAGACCTCCGGTCTGGGCTCCAATGCCAGCCGGCCCTCCTTCGCCGATCAGTTCATCGGCAAGACCGGCACCGTGGCCGTCACCAAGGACGGCGGCGACATCAACGCCATCACCGGCGCCACCATCACCTCCCGCGGCGTGTGCGAGGCGGTCAACTCCGCCATCGCCGTGGCCGAGAGCATGGGTTAAGGAGGTAAGAACGTGAATCCGAAAAAGCAATTGATGGACGGCCTGTTCTTCCAGAACCCGGTTACCGTCCAGCTGCTGGGCATGTGCTCCACCATGGCCATCACCACCACCCTGTTCAACGGCCTTGGCATGGGCGTGTCCGTGCTGATTATCCTGACCCTGTCCAACATCCTGATCGCCGCGCTGCGGAAGATCATCCCCAACAACATCCGTATCGCCTGCTTCATCGTGGTGATCGCCGGCTTCGTGACCATCGTGGATCTGATGCTTCAGGCCTTCATCCCGGCCCTGTCCAAGAGCCTGGGCCTGTTCATCCCCCTGATCGTGGTGAACTGTATCATCCTGGGCCGCGCCGAGGCGTTCTCCTACAAGAACACCATCGCCGCCTCCACCCTGGACGGTATCTTCCAGGGCCTGGGCTACACCATCATCCTGGTGATCATGTGCGTCATCCGTGAGTTTCTGGGCGCCGGCACCATCATGGGCGGCCTGCTGGAGATCGGTGAGAACGGCCAGCTGGTCTTCGGCCTGGGCACTGCCGCCGGCATCCGCATCCTGCCTGAGGCCTTCCCCGCCCTGGGCATGATCCTGCCGGTGGGCGGCTTCCTCACCCTGGCCTGCCTGATCGCCGCCATGCAGTACATCCTGAACAAGCCCAAGAAGGACAAAAAGACTGAGGAGGTGGCCAAGTAATGGGATTTGATCTTGCCAACCTGTTCAGCGTGGCCCTGGGCGCCATTCTGGTCAACAACTTCATTTTCTCCCAGTTCCTGGGCATCTGCCCCTTCATGGGCGTGTCCAAGAAGATCGACACCGCCGCCGGCATGGGCATCGCCGTGACCTTCGTCATGGGCCTGGCCTCCGCCATCTGCTGGCCCATCAACCAGTTCCTGCTGGTGAACCCCGCCATCTACGGCGAGGGCGGCCCCAATCTGGCCTTCATGCAGACCGTGGTCTTCATCCTGGTCATCGCCGCCCTGGTGCAGTTCATCGAGATGTTCCTGAAGAAGTCCATGCCCTCCCTGTATGAGGCCCTGGGCATCTACCTGCCCCTGATCACCACCAACTGCGCGGTGCTGGGCGTGGTGCTCCAGAACACCCAGAACGGCTACGACTTCATCACCAGCGTGGTGTACGGCATCACCGGCGGCCTGGGCTTCATGCTGGCCATCGTGATCTTCGCCAGCATCCGGGAGCGGCTGACCTTCTCCGAGTGCCCCAAGGCCTTCGAGGGCTTCCCCATCGCTCTGATGACCGCCGGCCTGGTGGCTCTGTCCTTCATGGGCTTCTCCGGCCTGAAGGTCTTTTAAGGAGGGCGGAAGAATATGAATTTTCAGATTGTTATCATCGCGGTGGTGATCCTGGCTGCCCTGGGCGCCCTGTTCGGACTGGTGCTGGGCTTCGCCGCCAAGGTCTTCGCCGTTGAGGTGGATCCCAAGGAAGAGGCCGTGCTGGGCTGCCTGCCCGGCGCCAACTGCGGCGGCTGCGGCTTCGCCGGCTGCTCCGGCTATGCCGCCGCCGTGGCCAAGGGCGCTGCCCCGGTCAACGCCTGCGCCGCCGGCGGCGAGGCGGTTGCCGCCCAGATCGCCGAGATCATGGGCGTGTCCGCCGGCGCCATGGTCAAGCAGCTGGCCCAGGTGCACTGCACCGGCTGCGGCCAGAACTACAAGCAGTATGAGTACGTGGGCCTCCACGACTGCGTGGCGGCCTCCAAGGTGCCCGGCGGCGGCGCGCTGTCCTGCGCCTACGGCTGCCTGGGCCTGGGCTCCTGCGAGAAGGCCTGTCCCTTTGACGCCATCCACGTCATCGACGGCGTGGCTGTGGTGGACGAGGAGAAGTGCAAGGCCTGCGGCAAGTGCGTGGACATCTGCCCCCGCCACATCATCGCCCTGGAGCCCTACAAGACCAAGCGCCACGTCACCATTCCCTGCTCCTCCCACGACAAGGGTGTGGACGCACGGAAGGTGTGCGACAACGGCTGCATCGGCTGCTCCCTGTGCGCCAAGAGCTGCCCCAAGGAAGCCATTACTATGGTCAACAACCTGGCCGTCATCGACTACGAGAAGTGCATCGGCTGCGGCATCTGCGCCCAGAAGTGCCCCCGCAAGCTGATCACCGTGGACGGCAAGGTGCCCGAGGTGAAGCCTGCGGCCCCCAAGGCGGCCCCTGCCGCCGCCAAGCCCGCGGCCCCCGCCGCAGAGGCCCCCAAGGCCGAGCCCGCCGCCAAGGCGGAGGGCACCTCCGAGACCAAGGAGTAAAAACGGCATCAGAAAGCGCGCGTTCCAAACGGAACGCGCGCTTTTTGCCGTCTGTACGGGGCCTTACTGCTTGGTGCCCAGCTGGAAGGACGCGCACTCGGTGTTGGCGCAGTTGGTCACGTTGGCGTCGCAGCAGCCCACCTTGATCTCGTTCAGGGTGCAGTAGTTCTGCTCGCCGCAGTGATAGGCGCAGCGGTTGACGGAGCAGCGGATGCTGTTGTTGGGGGTCTTGTTCATGGTTCGATTCCTCCTTGATTCCTGGCTCGCGCAAGGGAAGCACCGCCCTCCGCGGGGCGGAGGAGGTGCTTCCCTAGTATGCGCCGCCAGGGGCGGAATATGCATCTACGGTTTGCCGGCGGCCTGATCCTCCGGCTCCGTCTCCTCCGGCCAGAGGGTGGGAATGAACCGGCGGGCGAACCAGCCCCGGCCCCGGTTTTTCACATAGAAATAGCCGATGAAGGAGAACACCACCGCGCCGATGAAGTTGACGAACAGATCCTTCATGGTGTCCAGAATGCCGATGTCCAGATAGCCGCCCAGGCCCAGGGCGTGCTGGGCGCCGTCGGCGGTGACCACAATCACGTCGGTGATGTCCTCAATGGCCACCGGGGTGTTGCCGCCGCTGGGATCCAGCATCACCGAGCCGATGGAGTGGACGATGGTATCCTTCTGCATGTCCAGCAGGAAGAGCTGATCCATCAGGCACTCAAAGAACTCCCACAGCACCCCGATGGTCATGGAGAAGCAGAAGGCCACCACAGCCAGATACACCGGCGACAGGGTGAAGGCCAGCTTCTCGTTGCGGTTGAGGATGTCCAGGAGGGAGAAGCCGATGGCGGCGCACAGGAAGCCGTTGAGGGTGTGCAGCATGGTGTCCCAGTAGGGGAACTGGACATAGTAGGCCTGGATCTCCCCCAGAATCTCCGCCGCGAAGATGAACAGGAGGATGATGACCTCCAGGGTGTCGGGGATCTCGATGCGGATGGTGCGCTCAATGAAGCTGGGCAGGGTGAAGAGGAACAGGGTGAGCACGCACAGGAACACGTTTTCGAAGTTCCCGTTGAAGAACTGGGCCACCAGCGCCACAAGTACCAGGGCGCGGAGGGTGATGTACACCGCCGTCAGCCCCGGCTTGGCCTTGATCTGCTCCCGCAGGGTGGGGCGGCCCGGCAGAGGGGCGGGCTTTTTGTGCTTCCGCATGTCACAGGCCCTCCGCGTCACCGGCCAGGGGCAGCAGCTCCGCCGACAGGCGCAGGTATTTCCCCGCATCCTGGGCCAGCCCGGCCAGCTCATCAGGGCGCAGGGGCCGCTTGACCCTGGCGGGTGAGCCAACCACTAGGCTGCCCGGCGGGATCACCGCGCCCTGGGTCACCAGGGCGCCGGCGGCCACCAGGCTGTCCGCCCCGATCACACAGCCGTTGAGAAGCACCGCCCCCATGCCGATGAGGGCTCCGTCCTCCACCGTGCAGCCGTGGAGGATGGCGCCGTGCCCCACCGTGACCCCGCGGCCCACGGTCATGGGGAAATCCTCGTCGCAGTGGAGCACGGCGTTGTCCTGGATGTTGGAGTCCCGTCCGACCCGGATGGGGGCCTCATCCCCCCGGAGCACCGTGCCATACCAGAGACTGGCGCCGGCCTCCACGGACACCTCTCCCACCACAACAGCGGTCTCCGCCACCCGGGCGGCAGGATCAATCTGAGGTCGGAGATTGCCATAGGCCTGCAGCATTGCGATCGTCTCCCTTCGTGTTTTTCAGATAAGAACCATTATACCGATCCCAGCCCCGCCTGGCAAGTCAAATCTGGCGAGGCGACCGCATAGGATAGCGGGGAGGTGAATCCGATGGATCTGAAAAACAACAAGGTGACGGTGGGGGAGCTGATGGAGCATCCCGGCGCCCGGGCGGTGCTCCAGCGGCGGTTCCCCATGCTGATGAAGCACCCCGTGATGGGGGCGGCCCGCACCATTACCCTGGAGCAGATCCTGGCCGTGGCCAGGGAGTACGTGCCCCAGAAGAAGCTGGACGAGGCGCTCAGCGATCTGCGCCGGGCCTGAGCCGGCGCTCAGGCGGCCCGGCGGCGTGGGAGGCCGGCGTACCACCGCAGCACGGCGGGGTCGCCGCTGCGCCGCAGCAGCCGGGCGGTGAGGAGGGTGTCCGCCCCCAGCAGCACTGCGGCGGGGGGCAGGGCCCAGAGGGGGATCCGGGCGGCCAGCCAGGCCGCCGCCGGGTGGATGAGGTAGAGTACCGCCAGGGCCAGGATACCCCAGAACAGGGCGAACAGGGGGCACACCCGCCCGCCCAGGTTTCCCGGCAGGTGGGAGTAGTCCCAGAAGGACACCCGGAACACCTTTTCATAGAACAGGCTGGTCAGGTACTCCACCGCCGTGCATGCCGCGCCGGCGGCGGGGAGGAGGAGCAGGGGGCGCGCCTGCACAAAGGGAGGCAGGGCCAGGACGGCCAGGGCCCCCAGCCCGTACACCGGGCAGATGGGCAGGAGGAGCCGGCACTTCCGATCCCGCTTGGCGCCGCCCACCACCCGCACATAGACCACTTCCACCAGAAAGCCCAGAAAGCTGTAGATCAGAAAATACCAGAACCAAACCATGCAACCGCCCCGCTCCGTCCATTTTTCTCTAGCATGGACGGGACGGGGCGGGCTTATGAGATGCAGTTTTTAGCAGGGGCGGGCGGCGCACAAGGCGGGGCGCGAAAAAGGTTGGAAATTTGTCCATTCCGCTCTTGCCGTAGAGGGGGGAAATATGATACGATAGAAAAAATTCTAAAGGGGTAATGAAGGGTCATGCGGCATTTGATCGACTTTGGAGACCTGACGCGGGCGGAGTGGGATTCCCTGTACCAGCGGTGCAGCGAGATTATGGACCACCCCGCTGATTTTATGGACGCCTGCAGGGGGCGGGTGATGGCCAGCCTGTTCTACGAGCCGTCCACCCGCACCAACTTTTCCTTCCAGACCGCCATGCTGCGGGTGGGAGGCACGGTGTTCGGCTTTGCCGATCCCAAATCCACCTCCACCGCCAAGGGGGAGACCCTGAAGGACACCATCAAGATGGTATCCGGCTACGCCGATGTGGTGGTCATGCGCAACCCCAAGGAGGGGGCGGCCAAGGCGGCCTCCCTGTACTCCGATGTGCCGGTGATCAACGCCGGCGACGGCGGGCACATGCACCCCACTCAGACCACCGCCGATCTCACCACCATCACCCGCCTGCGGGGCCAGGTGGACGGGCTGTCCGTGGGCCTGTGCGGCGATCTGAAAAACGGCCGCACCGTCCACTCCCTCATCAAGGCCCTGGCCAAGTTTGAGGGCATCAAGTTCTTCCTCATCGCCCCCCGGGAGCTGGCGGTGCCCGAGTACATGCGGGCTTTCATGCGGGAGAACGACATGTGGTTCACCGAGGTCACCGGCCTGGAAGCGGTCATCCCCCAGCTGGACGTGCTCTACATGACCCGCATCCAGCGGGAGCGGTTTGTGGACCCCCTGGAGTACGAGCGGAACCGTGGCATCTACATCCTCACCCGCCGCAAGCTGGACCGGGCCAAGAAGGATCTGCTGGTGATGCACCCCCTGCCCCGGGTGGACGAGATTGCCATCGACGTGGACGACGACCCCCGGGCGGTGTACTTCGACCAGGCCCGGTACGGCATGTTCGCCCGCATGGCCCTGCTCACCGACCTGGCCAACCAGGAGCGGTACAGGCCCGAGCCGGTGGCCATCGGCACCAAGCCGGTGTGCTCCAACCCCAACTGCATCACCCAGACCGAGCTCTACCTGCCCCCGCTGGTGAAGCAGAACGGCGGCGTGGACTGCTGCGCCTACTGCGACAAGGAGCTGCGGTAAATTCGCGGCCCTGCGGGCAAAAAATTTCTCATATTGTGCGACCAAAGGCCCTCTCTGCCGCTCTATATAGGCAGAAGGGCCTTTACATATTATCGGAAGAGGAGGCGGGATCATGACGGACAGTGAGCTCATCGCCCTCTATCAGGCCCGGGATCCCCGGGCGGTGGAGGAGACCCGGGCCCAATACGGGGCCTGGTGCGCTGCCATTGCCCGCCGCCTGCTGACAGACAGCCGGGATGTGGAGGAGTGCCTCAATGACTGCGCCCTGGCGGTGTGGAATGCCATCCCGCCGGCGGAGCCGAAGCACTTCCGGGGCTGGCTTGGGGCCATCGTCCGCCACCGGGCCTTAGCCATCGGGAAGGCCAATGACCGCCGGCCGTCCACAGTGGAGGAGAGCGCCCTGGAGCTGGCCGCGTCTCTGCCGGCGGCGGACACGCCCCACGGACAGGCAGAGGCGGAGGA
Organism: Flavonifractor sp.; assembly: GCF_019422385.1. NCBI lineage: Bacteria > Bacillati > Bacillota > Clostridia > Eubacteriales > Oscillospiraceae > Flavonifractor > Flavonifractor sp. The sequence goes on along the minus strand of NZ_JAHZDL010000003.1, from coordinate 2,610 downwards.
GCTGGGCCGGGCCATCTCCCGGTTTCTCCGGGCACAGAAGGAGCCGGCACGGGTGGTATTCCTCCGTCGGTACTGGTATGCCGACTCGGTGGAGCAGGCGGCGGCCCATATGGGCTGGAGCATCAGCAAGACCAAGACCGTCCTCTACCGCACCCGAAACCGGCTGCGGGAATTTTTGGAACAGGAGGGACTCTGGAATGGATAAAGAGATCCTGTTGGATGCGTTGAATGACCTGGATCCAGAGCTGGTGGAGGAGGGAGCCGCTCCGCGGAGGCGGCCCGGCCGGCGGGCCCTGATTCTGGCGGCGGCCCTGGCCGCAGCCGTGTGCATCATGGGGGCCACCGGGGTTCTGGAGCGGGCTCTGCTGATGACGGGGGTGGACATCGTTCGCACCCCCCATAGGGCCTGGGTGAGCTTTCGTTTCGCCGAAGCCCCTTACACCGTGGAGGGGGAGCGGGTATATTTCACCGCCGACGGCCAGCACACCGATATTACCGCTCAGATCGACGAAAACATCCCCTATATCTATGAGACGGAGCACGAAGGCCGCCCCACATGGCTCATGGTGGGGGGTGCGCCAGGGGCTCTGGGCTGGGCCGAGGTGTGGGCTGGCCGGGAGGCGGTGGAAGTGGCCTTTCAAGCCGGTGGTGGCAGCGGCGTGCTCAATCTGGACGCCCAGAGGCTCCGGGAGCGGATCTGGCGGGAACTGCTGGGGGATGTCTCCTGGCTGTCCGCCGGCCTGGACGCCATCCAGGACGAGCTGGAGGCCCTGCTGCCGGAGCCGTGAGACCCTCTGCCGTTTTGACGAAGAGAGGCTTGCCTTTTTGATTGCGGCGCAGTGCAGCGAGCATATCGTCAAGGGGCTGTCTCTGCCATATCCGGATATATCGGTTTGTTCAATACGGCTTTATATCCATTTGTCTGATCACCGGTGATGGTAATAAAATATGATTCA
>NZ_JAHZDL010000003.1:0-1644 GCF_019422385.1 Flavonifractor sp. | reverse complement strand
CGCAAAAGCCTGCCGGCTACCCCACGAGGGGAAGTCGGCAGGCTCAGTATATTGGCAAAACCAGTCCCGACCTGGCGCCGTGGCCGGTATTGGCAAGATCAGGTGGGCAAGGCCCATTTTCTTGCCGTTGACTGGCTCAGCTGGCTCTGCTATGTCCTCCGATTAAATCAGTTCAATACAGCCTGATATCCATTTGTCTGATCACCGGTGATGGTAATAAAATATGATTCACCAAAGTGTGCCTCCCATGAGACAGGCTCCATACATTTCGTGATGTCATCCGGATATACGTTTTCATAATTGGGAGCCACGTATTCGGTTATGATTCGGAACTGCATGGACAGCTCAAAAGGCTCAGAGGGGTTATTCAGTTCCTCCTGATTCCACACCACAATGTTATCAGAATCGCGGCTGATCAGCGATCCATCCGCATTTGATATGCCTCCACTGTATTCATGGCTGCCTGCACGATAATCAAAAACCAGCAGCCCGATATCCTCTTCCGCATCTAATCGTATATGCAGGGCGATTTCATCATCAGCAGGCGCATATTCGTTAGGAATCATCTGATTGTAGACGACGAGGCTCAGTCCCAGCACAATCACAACCGCAGCAATCATTCCAATTGTCTTTTTCTTCATTTTAGAAGCACTCCTATTGATCGAATCATTTTTGCCTTCATGGAAAGAACATTTCCATGATCGCAGCAGCAAGATCATCGGTGCTGCCCTGGCAAACAGCCGTTCAAATAAGTGAAAAGCCACTTCGGGAACGGCGGTTTCAGATTTACTATAACATCCACCCCAATGGGGACTATTCATATTCCTGTTTTTAGGGATGCCCCCTCTCTATCCCTCGCTGCCATGATTGTAGGCGGAATTGCCCGTTGCCGCAAGCAACGAATCTTAACATCATTGGGTTGGCGGCAATTGGGGGCTATTGGTTTCTGGAAGGTTATCTTCCTCTCCCGATTTCTTTCTTTAAGAAGGGGCCGCCCGACTGCTTTAAGAAAGAGCCGCCCGACTGCCCTCTTGACAAGTTTCCCGATTTTGCATATACTAGGTGCGATATACAGCGACGATGGGAAGGAGTACGCGCCCCTTCTGACACAGAGAGACGCCGGTCGGTGGAAGGCGTTTCAGAGCGGCGCGGAAGGTGATCCCGGAGCTCCGGGCCTGAACGCAAGTAGGGCCCGGCGGGTTCTCCCGTTACCGAGACAAGAGTGCCCCTGTGGATACACGGGGGAATTCAGGTGGTACCGCGGATTTTCATGGAAATGAGATTCGCCCTGAGCAAAACGCTCGGGGCGATTTTTTTGCCCCGAAAAGGAGTGTCAGAACCAGATGAAAAAAGAACTGCCCAAGGTCTATGAACCCAAGGAGGTGGAGGGCCGCATCTACCAGATGTGGGAGGAGCACGGCTGCTTCGAGGGCCACCGCGACCCGGACAAGAAGCCCTTCACCATCGTCATGCCGCCCCCCAACGTCACCGGCCAGCTCCACATGGGCCACGCCATGGACTCCACCCTCCAGGACATCCTGATCCGCTTCAAGCGGATGCAGGGTTATGCCGCCCTGTGGGTGCCCGGCACCGACCACGCCGGCATCGCCACCCAGATCAAGGTGGAGGAGGAGCTGCGCAAGA
>NZ_JAHZDL010000029.1:0-23942 GCF_019422385.1 Flavonifractor sp. | reverse complement strand
ACTTTGCAATGCAGCTCGCTGTCCACAACCGCCGCTCCAACAACTTCCCCATGAGACCGCTTAGTTGGCTTTCTCCGAACGAATTCACTGTCCAATATGTTTGACAAACCTACAATGCCCGCCGTTCCGCCGGAGAGAACCCTTCTCCCCCCTTCCGGCATAGGATGGGCAAAAAGGAGGAATGTCCCTTGGCCTCAGTTGGCACCATCATGCTCCGCGTCTACACCTCCCGGGCCCAGCTGCCGGTGCCCGGCGCCACGGTGGCGGTCACCCAGAAAAGCGGCGGCGGGCGGCACACCCTGCTGGCCGTCCGCACCACCGATGAGAACGGCCGCATCGCCCCGGTGCGGGTGGCCACCCCCGACCCAGCCGCCAGCGAGTCCCCCGGAACCCCCCACCCCTTCGCCTCCTGCGACGTCTGGGTGGAGGCGCCGGGCTACGAGATGCTCTACCTGGAGAACATGCAGGTGTTCCCCAATACGGAGACCCTTCAGGAGGTGGATCTGATCCCCCTGCCGGAGCAGGCCCCGCCCGCCTCCCGCGGTGAGACCGTCAACGTCACCCCCCAGGAGCTGTAAAGGAGGCCGCCTGTATGCCCACCACCCCCATCACCCCCTATGTACCACAGTCCATCACCGTCCACCTGGGGCCCCCCGGCGCGGACGCGGAGAACGTGACGGTCTCCTTCCCGGACTATGTGAAAAACGTGGCCTCCAGCGAGATCTACCCCACCTGGGAGCCCGCCGCCATCCGGGCCAACGTGCTGGCAATCATCTCCTTTGCCCTCAACCGGGTGTATACCGAGTACTATCCCAGCCGGGGCTACCCCTTCAACATCACCTCCAGCACAGCCTATGACCAGAAGTTCATCAAAGGACGCAGCATCTTTGAGAACATCAGCGAAATTGTGGACACCATCTTCAACTCCTACATACGCCGCATCGGGTTTGTGGAGCCACTGGCCGCCAAGTTCTGCAACGGCACCACCACCACCTGCGACGGCCTGTCCCAGTGGGGCAGCCAGGCCATGGCGGAGCAGGGCGCCGACTCCATCACCATCCTCCGCAGCTACTACGGCGACAACATCGAGATCGTCACCAACGCCCCGGTGATGGGCATCCGGTACTCCTACCCCGGCGCCCCGGTGCGGCTGGGAGACCGGGGGGAGGCGGTGCTGCGCATCCAGACCATGCTCAACCGGATCTCCCGGGACTACCCCGCCATCCCCAAGGTACAGCCGGTGGACGGCATCTTCGGGGAGGGCACCGAGCAGGCCGTGATCAAGTTCCAGCAGATTTTCAGCCTCACCCCCGACGGCATCGTGGGCAGCGCCACCTGGTATAAGCTGGTGTTCCTCTACGTGGGGGTGCTGGAGCTGGCGGAGCTGGTCAGTGAGGGCCAGACCTTCTACGCCAACGCCATCCCCCTGGAGTTCTCCGACGTGGTGGCCCCCGGGGACACCGGGGAGGAGGTGCGGGTGATCCAGTACCTGCTCTCCGTGGTGTCCGAGTTTTACAGCAACGTGCCCCCGGTGGCGGTGGACGGCGTCTACGGCCCGGCCACCCGGCAGGCCGTCATCGCCGTACAGCAGATGGCCGGCCTGCCCCAGGACGGGGTGGTGGGGGAACAGACCTGGCAGGCCCTCTACCGCCTCTATGCCGGCATCGCGGACACCATGACCGAGTACACCAACGTGATCCCCGAGCAGTACCGCCCTCAGCTGCCGGAGAGCGACGCCACCAGCCTGACCCAATACCCCGGCCGCCCCCTGACCCTGGGCAGCACGGATGCATAAGGAGGCCCACCTATGATCCGCACCGACACCCACTACATCGGCCGGCCGGTGCGCAGTTTGCAGACCATGCTGCGCACCCTCTCCTATGTCTACCCCTTCCTCCCCCGGGTCACCCCGGACGGGATCTTCGGGGAGCGCACCCTGGAGGCGGTGATGCTCCTCCAGCGGGAGTTCTTTCCCCCGGTCACCGGCCGGGTGGATCAGGGTACCTGGGACGCTATCACGGCCCTCTACCGCCAGGCGGAGCGCCGGCTGTCCGCCCCCCTGCCCGTCACCACCGGCCCCGGGGATGAGAGCGTCCACCTCAACAGCGCCCAGTCCATGTTCCGGGGGCTGGGCATCGTCCTGGACGGGGTGGAGCCGGGGGCGGTGAACGGCCGCCACGACGGCCCCACCACCCGGAACCTCCAGTGGCTCCAGCGTGCCGGGGGAAGACCCGAGACCGGCAGGCTGGATCCGGAGAGCCAGCACACCCTGGAGCAGCTGTACCGCATCTTTGTCACCCACGCCCAGTCTCCCTGGCTCACCCGGCCGGAGCTGCTGGGTGGGAGTTGAATGAAAAAGCGCGCCGGAGAGGGTTTTCCTCCCCGGCGCGCCTGCGTCTCAGGTCTCGTGATCCACGGTTTTCATCTGCTTCAGGTTGCCGATTTTCCGGCTGCGGCGCTCCAGCTCGGCCAGCACCGCCTCCAGGGGGATGTCCTGGGCCGCCAGCAGCACCATCAGGTGGTAGAGCAGGTCGGAGATCTCCTCCACCGTCCGCTCCTGCACGCCATTCTTGGCGGCGATGATGGTCTCGGCGCTCTCCTCCCCCACCTTCTTCAAAATCTTGTCCAGGCCCTGGTCGAAGAGGTAGCAGGTGTAGGAGCCCTCCTGGCGCTCCGCCTTGCGGCCCAGCACCACCTGATAGAGATCTCTCAAAACGGTATCACTCATGGTTCTTCCTCCCAAATTTCGTTGAAAAAGCAGCTTTGGGCCCCGGTGTGGCAGGTGGGCCCCTCCGGCACGCAGAGGTAGAGCAGGGTGTCGGTGTCGCAGTCGGTGACCACCTTCTTCACGTGGAGGAAGTGGCCGGAGCTCTCCCCCTTGTTCCACAGCTTCTGCCGGCTGCGGCTCCAGAACCATGCGGTCTTGGTTTGCAGGGTCAGCTCCACCGCCTCCCGGTTGGTGAAGCCCAGCATCAGCACCTCCAGGCTGCTCGCGTCCTGGATAATCACCGGGATCAGCTCTGCTTTCTGAAAGAGCTGGTCCAGATCAAAGGTTGTCTCCATCTTGCTCACCTCACCGGAATATCCCGCGCCCGCAGATACTCCTTCACCTGGGGCACGGTCAGCTCCCCGAAGTGGAACAGGGAGGCCGCCAGGGCCGCGTCGCAGCCCGTCTCCTCAAACACCTCCGCGAAGTGGGACAGGCTCCCGCAGCCGCCGGAGGCGATCACCGGGATGCCCACCGCCTCGGTCACCGCCTTTGTCATGGGCAGGTCGAAGCCCGCCTTGGTGCCGTCGGCGTCCATGGAGGTGAGGAGGATCTCCCCCGCCCCCAGGGCCTCCCCCTTTTTGACCCACTCCAGCAGATCCAGGCCCGTGGGCTTCCGCCCGCCGGCCACCACCACCTCCCAGGTGCCGTCTCCACGGCTCCGGGCGTCCACGGCCAGCACCACACACTGGGAGCCGAACCGCTCCGCCGCCTCGGTGATCAGCTCCGGCCGGGCCACCGCAGCCGAGTTGACGGAGATCTTGTCCGCCCCGGCCCGCAGCAGCTCCCGGAAGTCGTCCAGGGTGCGGATGCCGCCCCCCACCGTCAGGGGGACAAACACCTGCTCCGCCGTCCGCTCCACCACGTCGGCCACCGTCTTGCGGACCTCGTGGGTGGCGGTGATGTCTAAAAAGACGATCTCGTCCGCCCCCTGGTCGGAGTAAAACCGGGCCAGCTCCACCGGGTCGCCGGCGTCCCGGATGTTGACGAAGTTGACCCCCTTCACCACCCGGCCGTCCCGTACGTCCAGGCAGGGGATGATGCGCTTGGCTAACACTGCTCGCCCGCCTCCTTTACCGCCAGGGCCAGATCCACAGCCCCGGTGTAATACGCCTTGCCCACGATGGCCCCGTAGAGGCCCATGTCCCGCAGGCGGCGGATGTCCTCGTTGCTGGACACACCGCCGCTGGCGATAATTCGACAAGTAGTTTTCCTTTGCAGTTTCTCAAGGTGATCCCAGGACGGGCCAGTCAGCATTCCGTCTGTCTCAATATCTGTAAAGATAATCATCTTTACGCCAATCCGTTCCATGGAGACGGCGAAGTCCAGGTAGTCCAGCCCGGAGGAGTCCTCCCAGCCGGCGGTTTTGACCACGCCGTCCCTGGCGTCAATGCCCACGGCGATGCGCTCTCCGTACCGCTCCACGGCGGCCCGTACAAAATTCGGGTCACTCACCGCCGCCGAGCCGATCACCATCCGGGTGACCCCCATGGCGTCGGCGGCCTCCAGATCCGCCAGGGTGCGCAGGCCGCCCCCCAGCTCCACCTTCAGGCCGGAGTGCTCCGCCACGGCGCGCACCTCCGCCTCGTTCTTCCGGGCCCCACTGCGGGCCCCGTCCAGATCCACCATGTGAATGTACTTGGCTCCGGCGGCGGCAAAGGCCCGCGCCGTCTGGAGGGGATCCTCCGCCACCCGGTGGACGGTGTCAAACTCCCCCTTGCGCAGGCGGACTACCTGGTGATCCTTCAAGTCAATGGCAGGCAGCACAATCATCGGCTCAGCCCTCCGAAGTTCTTCAAAATGGTCAGCCCCACTTCCCCGCTCTTCTCCGGGTGGAACTGACAGCCGTACACCAGCCCGTGGTTCACCGCCGCCGTCACCGGCGCGCCGTAGTCCGTCCACGCGATCACATCCGCCGGATCGTCGGCCAGGGCGCAGTAGGAGTGGACGAAGTACACCGACGCCCCCTCGTCCAGCCCCCGGAACAGGGGGGATTCCCCGGGAAATGTCAGGGTGTTCCAGCCGATGTGGGGCAGCTTATAGGGGGTCACGATCTTTTTGACGGAGCCGTGTACCAGCCCCAGCCCCTCACAGGGCCGCACCTCCTCCCCCCGGTCAAAGAGAAGCTGCATCCCCAGGCAGATGCCCAGCATGGGCTTCTTGGCCGCCTGCTCCGCCAGCAGGCCCGCCAGGCCGGTCTCCCGGAGCCGCTCCGCCGCGTCGGGGAAGGCCCCAACGCCGGGCAGGAGGATAGCGTCGGCCCGCTCCAGCTCCGCCCGGTCACTGGTGATGCGGCTGGGCAGGCCCAGGTAGTTCATGGCGTTGGTCAGACTCTTCAGATTGCCAACCCCGTAGTCCACAATCGCTGTATAGCTCATTCCCTTGTCACCATCTCTCTCACAGAACTCCCTTGGTGGAGGTCACGCCGGTGCCGGTCACCTGCACCGCGTCCTTGATGGCCACACCCAGGGACTTGAATAGGGCCTCGGTGATATGGTGGGCATTCTTTCCATAGAGGGCCTTCATATGTAAAGTTAATCCACTGTTCATCGCCAGCGCCCGCATGAACTCCTCCGTCAGGCAGGAGTCGTAGTCCCCGATCATGGGCTGGGGCATCTCGGCGTCGAACACCAGGAAGGGCCGGTTGGAGAAGTCCAGGGCGGTGAAGCACAGGGCCTCGTCCATGGGGATGCAAGCGGAGGCAAACCGGCGGATGCCCTTCCGGTCGCCCAGGGCCCGGCTCATGGCCTGGCCCAGCACGATACCCACGTCCTCCACCGTGTGGTGGCCGTCCACCTCCAGATCGCCCTGGGCGGTGAGCTCCAGCCCCAGGCCGCCGTAAAAGGCCAGGGCGGTGAGCATGTGGTCGAAAAAGCCGATGCCGGTGTGAACCTCCACCGGCCCGCCATCCAGGCATAGACGGAGGTCGATCCTCGTCTCCTTGGTCTCCCGGGTAATCTGGGCCGTCCTCATGCTCTCCCCTCCCCTTTGTCCGCCGGGCCGTCCACGTCCTCAAACCGCACCCGGATGGAGTTGGCGTGGGCGGTCAGGTGCTCCGCCTCCGCCAGACGGATGATGTCGTTCCGGATGGGCTCCAGGCTGGCCTTGTCATACTGGATGATGCTCATGGTCTTGAGGAAGCTGTCCACGCTCAGGGGGGAGAAGAACCGGGCGGTGCCGCTGGTGGGCAGCACGTGGTCGGGTCCGGCCAGATAGTCCCCCAGGGGCTCCGGCGACCAGGCCCCCAGGAACACCGCCCCGGCATTTTTGATCCGGGGCAGCAGGGCCCGGGGATTCTCGGTCATGATCTCCAGGTGCTCCGGGGCGATCTCGTTGGCCAGGGCCGCGCAGTCCTCCAGAGTATCGCACACGATGGCGCAGCCAAAGTCCCGGAGAGATGCCTCCATGATCTCGCTGCGGGTCAGGTAGCCGGTCTGCCGGATGATCTCCCGGTCCACCGCCTCCGCCAGGGCCCGGCTGGTGGTGAGCAGCACGGCGGAGGCCAGCTTGTCGTGCTCCGCCTGACTCAGCAGATCGGCGGCCGCCAGCCTGGGATCCGCCTTTTCATCGGCGATCACCAGCACCTCGGAGGGGCCGGCCACCATGTCGATGTCCAGCTGGCCGTAGGCCATGCGTTTGGCGGCGGCCACGTAGGCGTTGCCCGGCCCCACCAGCTTGTCCACCCTGGGGATGAAGCCCGCTCCATAGGTCAGGGCGGCCACCGCCTGGGCCCCGCCCACGGCGATCACACGATCCACACCGGCAATTTTCGCGGCGGCCAGCACCGCGTCGTTCAGGTTCTCCGTGGGGGGCGTCACCATGACGATCTCCCCCACCCCGGCCACCTTGGCGGGGACGGCGTTCATCAGCACCGAGGAGGGGTAGGCCGCCGTGCCGCCGGGCACATAGATGCCCACCCGGCTCAGGCCCCGGACCGCCCGGCCCACCACGCCCCCGTCGGGGGAGCGCCACTCCTGGCTCTTGAGCAGCAGCTTTTCATTGTAGTCCCGGATGTTGGCCGCCGCCCGCTCCAGGGCAGAGAGCAGTTCTGGCGGGCAGGCCGCGCAGGCCGCCTCCAGCCGCTCCGGCGTAATCTCATAGGGCTCCGCTCCATCGAATTTCCGGGAGCAGGCCGCCACCGCCGGGTATCCGTTCTCCCGCACGTCCTCTAGGATGGCCGCCACGGCCCTGTTGATCTCCGCGCCCGCCTGGGCGGCCCGGGCCCGCATGGCCTGGAGCACCTCCCGCTCCCGCCGCCCGTCGGCTGTCACAATCTGAATCATGCTCTTCTCTCCAATTCCGCCTCACACCGGGCAATAAAGTCCTCGATGGCCTCCTTGTGCAGCTTCATGCTGGCCGTGTTGACGATCAGCCGGGCACTGACCTGGGCCACGTCCTCAATGGGCACCAGGCCGTTCTCCCGCAGGGTGGCCCCCGTCTCCACGATGTCCACGATGGCGTCGGCCAGGCCCAGGATAGGAGCCAGCTCCACCGAGCCCTCGATCTTGATGATGTCCACGTCCATGCCCTTCTTCTCGAAGAAGGCACGGGCCACGTTGGGGTATTTGCTGGCAATGCGCCGGGTCTGGTAGGTGCCGTAGAAGTCGCTTCCCTCCTTCACCGCCAGGGCGAAGCGGCACTTTCCGAAGCCCAGATCCAGCACCTCATAAAAGGTGCGGCCCTGCTCCAGAATGGTGTCCTTGCCCACGATGCCCAGATCGCACACCCCGTGCTCCACGTAGGTGATCACGTCGGGGGCCTTTGCCAGCACCGCGTCCAGGGGATAGTTGGGGATGGCGTGTACCAGCCGCCGGCCGGGGTGCTCGATGGGGGTGCAGTCCAGGCCCATGGCGGTGAACAGCTCCATACTCTTGTCCAGCAGCCGCCCCTTGGTCAGGGCGATGCGCAGTCGGTTTTCCCGGTTCACGCTCATAGCCGCACCAGCCTTTCCGCGCCGTTCTCCAGGGTGAGCACCCCGGAGGCGCCCCGCTCCCTCGCCAGCTCCATCGTCTCCTCCAGCGTCTCGCAGGGGGAGAGCTCCCGCCGGCCGCCGCCGCCCTGCTCCAGGGCGGTGAGGGCCCAGGAGAGCTGCCCCGGTTCAAAATAGACCAGCAGCTCCAGCCGGGGGGACTCCTCCAGGGGCAGGCAGCCCGCCACCGCGTCGGCGTCCACGGCAAAGCCGGTGGCAGGGGCGCTCCGGCCGAAGGCGGCGGTGAGGCCGTCGTACCGGCCGCCGGAGAGCACCGCGTTGCCCGCCCCGTCTGCATAGCCCCGGAACACCACGCCGGTGTAGTAGTCAATCTGGTGAACCAGCCCCAGATCAAACCGGATGAACGCGCCATAGCCGGCCGCCTCCAGCTCCCGGTACAGGTTCCGGAGGTAGGTCAGGGCCTCGTGCTCCCCGGCCAGCTTCTCCGCCTCGTCCAGCACCTCCACCCCGCCGAACAGGCGGGAGAGGCGGCGCAGGGCCTGACAGGCCGGACGGTCGCCGTAGGGTTCCAGCAGATCGTTGAGGGCGGCGAAGTTCTTCCCCTCGATGAGGGCGCGCATCCGCTCCACCTCGTCCTCATCCATCTCCATCCGGGCGGCCAGGTTCCGGAAAAAGCCGGCGTGGCCCAGCTCCACATGGAAGTCGGTCAATCCGCAGGAGCGCAGGGCGTCCACCGCCAGGGCCACCACCTCCAGATCCGCCCGGGCGCCGGCGGCGCCGATGAGCTCCACGCCGCACTGGGCGATCTCGCTGCTGCCCCCCCGGTGGGCATCACCGGAGCGGAATACCGTCTGGTCGTAGTAGAGCCGCTGGGGCAGCGGCAGGTTTTTCAGCTTGGTGGCCGCCACCCGGGCGATGGGGGTGGTGCAGTCGGGCCGCATCACCATGATCCTGCCGCCCCGGTCGATGATTTTCAGCATGGCCTCCTGGGGCAGCGGACTGCCCGACTGGAGAAACAGATCATAAAACTCCACCTCCGGGGTGCTGACCTCCCCGTAGCCCCGGCCCTGAAACAGGCCGGTCAGCGCCTGCCGCACCCGCCGGCGTCCCCGGCACTCGGCAAAGAGGCGGTCTCTCGTCCCCTCCGGCGTATTGATAATGGATCTCAATGGGGCTCCCCCCTTCTTACTTTATCACACTACTACGCTAATATACTATATTGTCCCCGTCCTGTCAACTGTCAAATAAAACAGCCCCCATCGGATCCGATGAGGGCTGTTGGTGTAGATTGCTTAGAGGGTCAGGCTGGGGGCGGCATAAACACGGGCCGCCAGCTCGCTGTTGAGCATGTACAGGCCCTTGGCATCGTCGCCGTAGAGCTCCATCTTTTTGATCAGATCCTCGGCGTTCTTCTCCTCCTCGCCCTGCTCCTTGACGAACCAGTCCAGGAACTGCATGGTGCGGAAGTCCTTCACGCTGTAGGCCGCGTCGTAGATGGCGTGGATCAGGCCGGTGACGTAGCGCTCGTGCTCCAGGCCGGCCTGGAGCACCTTTGCCCGGTCGGCGGGGGCGCTCTCCGGCTTGGCAACGGCCTCCAGCGCCGGGCGTACGTTGTTGTTCTGGAGATACTGGAACATGAGCATGGCGTGATCCCGCTCCTCCTGGGCCTGTACCTTGTACCAGTTGGCGAAGCCGTCCAGGCCCTCGTCCTCAAAGAAGGCGGAGAACTCCAGATAGAGATAGGCGGAGTAGAACTCCTTGTTGATCTGCTCGTTGAGCAGCTCTGCAACTTTCTTGTCCAGCATGTGCTGTCACCCTTTCTGCTTTCAGTAAGTTAAGGATAACACGGACGCTTCCGTTTGGCAACCCAAATTGTTTCCAACGGCCCGGCGCGGCGGGGACGGCATGGCCTTAAAATCCGTCGAACAGGGTGATCTGGCTGGTATCCGGCATGCCGTCCAGGGCCCCGGCGGCCTTGAGCTGCTCGATGTGGGTCTTGGACACCTTGGGGCAGGCGGTGGAGAACTCCTCAATGGAGATGAACTGTTTTCCTTTCCGCTGCTCCATAATCGACCAGGCCGCCGTCTCCCCCAGGCCGGGCACGGAGGTGAAGGGGGGCAGCAGGCTGTTCTTCTCGTTGTCGGGCAGGAAGTTCACCGCGTGGGAACGGTAGAGATCCATGTGCTCGAAGGTAAAGCCCCGGAGATAGAACTCGTACACCACCTCCAGAGTGACCAGGATATCCTCCTCCACCGGGGTGGGCTTCTCCTTGGACTCAATCTCGCGCATCTTGGCCTTGCACACATCCATGCCCTGGCACATGAAGGTGGCGTCAAAGGCCTTGGCCCGGATGGAGAAGAAGGCGGCATAGAAGGCCAGGGGCCGGTGGACCTTGAACCAGGCGATGCGGAAGGCCATCATCACGTAGGCCACGGCGTGGGCCTTGGGGAACAGGTACTTGATCTTCTTGCAGGAGCCGATGTACCAGTCGGGCACACCGGCGGCCTTCATCTCGTCCTCCGCCCCCTCGGGCAGGCCCCTGCCCTTGCGCACCGACTCCATGATCTTGAAGGCCCGCTTTTCCGGCATGCCGCAGGAGATCAGGAAGAGCATGATGTCGTCGCGGCAGCCGATGGCCTGGCCGACGGGGATGCCCTGATCCACAATCAGATCCCGGGCGTTGCCCAGCCACACGTCGGTGCCGTGGGAGAAGCCGGACAGGCGGAGCAGGATGTCGAACTGGTGGGGCTGGGTGTCCACCAGCATGCCCCGGGTGAACTTGGTGTTGAACTCGGGGATGGCCACGGCGCCGGTGGGGCCCAGGATGGGGTCGTTCTCAAAGCCCAGCACCTTGGAGGAGGTGAAGATGCTCATGGTGTCCGGGTCATCCAGGGGGATCTTTTGGGGATCCACCCCGGTGAGATCCTGGAGCATGCGGATCATGGTGGGGTCATCGTGGCCCAGCATGTCCAGCTTCAGCAGGTTGGACTCCATGGAGTGATATTCAAAGTGGGTGGTGATGATGTCGCTGTTGGGGTCGTCGGCGGGGTGCTGCACCGGGCAGAAGTCGTAGATCTCCCGGTTCTGGGGGATGACCACCATGCCGCCGGGGTGCTGGCCGGTGGTGCGCTTGACGCCGGTGCAGCCCTGGGCCAGCCGGTTCTCCTCCGCCCGGGTGATGTGCATCCCCCGCTCCTCCATGTACTTCTTCACATAGCCGAAGGCGGTCTTTTCCGCCACGGTGCCGATGGTGCCCGCCCGGAACACGTGGGTCTGGCCGAACAGCTCAAAGGTATAGCGGTGGGCGTTGGCCTGATACTCGCCGGAGAAGTTCAGATCGATATCGGGCACCTTGTCGCCGCCGAAGCCCAGGAAGGTCTCGAAGGGGATGTTGAAGCCGTCCTTCTCGTAGGGGGTGCCGCACACCGGGCACACCGCGTCCGGCATGTCCGCGCCGCAGCCCCAGCCCCCCTCCTTAGCGGCCTCGAAGTCGGAGTGCTTGCACTTGGGGCAGCGGTAGTGGGGCGGCAGGGAGTTGACCTCGGTGATGCCCGACATGAAGGCCACCAGGGAGGAGCCCACCGAACCCCGGGAGCCCACCAGATAGCCGTGGGCGAGGGAGTCCTGCACCAGCTTCTGGGCGGACATGTAGATCACGTCGTACTTGCACTTGATGATGTCCCCCAGCTCGGCGTTGATGCGGTCCACCACGATCTGGGGGGGCTCCTCGCCGTAAAGGGCTTTCGCCTTCCCCCACACCAGACCTGTCAGCTCCTCCGCCGAGTTCTCAATCTTGGGGGCGAACAGCCCCTTGGGCAGGGGCACCACGTCCTCACACCAGTCGGCCACCAGGTTGGTGTTGCGCACCACCACCTCGTATGCCTTCTCCCTGCCCAGGTAGGCAAACTCCTCCAGCATCTCGGTGGTGGTCTTGAAGTAGATGGGCAGCTCGGAGTCCGCGTCCTCAAAGCCCTTGGAGGCCAGCAGGATGTGCCGGTAGATCTCGTCCTCCGGATCCAGGAAGTGGACGTCTCCGGTGGCACATACCGGCTTGTCCAGGGCCTCTCCCAGGGCCACGATGGTGCGGTTGAAGTCCCGCAGCTCCTCCTGGCTCTGCACCATGCCCTTGCGCAGCATGAAGGCGTTGTTGCACAGGGGCTGGATCTCCAGGAAATCGTACCAGGAGGCGATGCGCTTGAGCTCGGCGAAGTCCTTCCGCTTCACCACCGCCTGGAACAGCTCGCCGGCCTCACAGGCCGAGCCGATGATCAGTCCCTCCCGGTGCTGGTTGATCAGGCTCTTGGGCATAATGGGATAGCGCCTGAAGTGCTCCAGGTGGGAGGCGGAGATGAGCTGGTACAGGTTGCGCAGGCCCAGCTGGTTCTTGGCCAGGATGATCAGGTGCTTGGGCTGGCGGCGGGCCTTGCCGCCGGAGCGCAGCCTGGTCATGGCCGGGTTGATCTGCTGGAGGGTGTGGACGCCCAGATCCCGCAGCATCTGGAAAAAGGGCACCAGCATATAGCCCACCGTGGCCGCGTCGTCGTAGGCCCGGTGGTGGTTGAAGGCGGGCAGGTTCAGGTGCTCCGCCACGATGTCCAGCTTGTGCTTGCCCAGCTGGGGCAGCAGATTCTGGGCCAAAATCAGGGTGTCGATGGAGGTGGGCTCGAAGGACCGGCCCATGCGGCGGCAGCCCTCGGCGATGAAGCCCAGGTCGAACTCCGCGTTGTGGGCGGCCAGGGGCCGATCCCCTACGAAGTCCAGGAAAGCGCTGATGGCCTCCGCCTGGGAGGGGGCCCCCTCCAGCATCTGGTCGGTGATGCCGGTGAGCTCGGTGATCTCCCGGGTCAGGGGCCGCTCCGGGTCAGCAAAGGTGGAGAACTGCCCGGTGATCTCCCCGTTTTTCAGCACCACCGCGCCGATCTCGGTGATCACGTCCCGCCGGTTGTCCAGGCCGGTGGTCTCGATGTCAAAGCAGACGATCTCCCCGTCGAAGCCCTGGTCGCCCTCCCCGTGGATGGCCACCCGATCGTCCACGTCGTTGATGAAGTAGGCCTCCACACCGTAGAGGATCTTGATGTTCTTGGCCGAGTGCCAGGCGTCGGGGAAGGCCTGGGCCACCCCGTGGTCGGTGATGGCGATGGCCCGGTGGCCCCAGGACTCCGCCCGCTTGACCACGTTCTTGTCCGGCCCCGCCTTGGGGCTCACCTGGGTCAGGGCGTCCATGGACGACATGGTGGTATGTAAGTGCAGCTCCACCCGCTTTTCCGGGGCGTCGTCGGTCTTCACCGGCTTGGAGCTCTCCATGATGGCGAAGGGCTCCAGCACCATGTCGCCGGTGAAGCGGTCGATGTTCAGCTTGCCCTGGATGAGCAGGTGCTGCCCCTTCTTCACCCCGTCCACAATGGGCTTGCCCTCCTCGCCGGGGAAGAACTTGGACACCCGCACCGAGCCGGTGTAGTCGGTCACGTCGAAGCAGATCACCCAGGCGCCCCGCTTTTTCAGCTCCCGGTGATCCACCGAGAACACGTCGCCCTCCACGATGACGGTGCCCATGTCCAGCTCCAGGCCGCTCATGGGGACGGGCTCCTTTTTGATCTCATGGCGGCCATAGAGCAGCTTGCCCCTGGGCGCGCCGCCGCCGGGCTTCTTCTCCCGGGGGCGGGCGGTCTTGAGCCCGGCCAGGGCCTTTCGCCGGATCTCCTCCGTCCGCCGGAAGGCGGCCTGGGGATCATCCGCCGGAGCGGGTGTCGGCGCACTGTCCGCCGGCACCGCCGGGGCCGTCATCCGCTCCAGAGGCGGCGCCTGCGGTATGGAGGGCGTTGGGGCCGGGGCCGGTTCCCCCGCCATGTCCAGCTCCACCTTCTCCACCCGGTAGGCCAGGGCCAGGCTTCTCTCAATCTGCCGCCGCAGCCCGTCGTCCGGCAGGCGGCTGCACGCCACCTCCGCCCGGATGGAACGGGACGCCTTGTCGATCACCGCCCGGGTCACCAGGTACTGATCCACCAGTCCAGCCAGCTCCTCCGGCGGACGCCAGGCGGAGAACAGCCGCAAAAAGGGTATCTTCTGTGCTTCTGCCATGCTCACTAACGCTCCTATGTCACAGTTCCTCAATCAGCGCAAACAGCTCGTCCACCAGGGACTCCTGGGGCACCTTCTTCACAATCTCCCCCTTCCGGAAGAGCAGGCCCTCCCCTACGCCCCCGGCGATGCCCACGTCGGCGGCGGAGGCCTCCCCGGGGCCGTTGACCACGCACCCCATCACCGCCACGGTGATGGGCTTGTCCACGCTTTTCAGCCGCTCCTCCACCTCATTGGCCAGGCCGATGAGATCGATGCGGGTGCGGCCGCAGGTGGGGCAGGCCACCAGCTCCGGCCCGTCCTTCCGCACCCCGGCGGCCTTCAGGATGTCCCGGGCGGCGTAGACCTCCTCCACCGGGTCGGCGGAGAGGGACACCCGTATGGTATCCCCAATGCCCAGGGCCAGCAGGCCGCCGATGCCCACGGCGGACTTGAGAATCCCCATCCGGGGGGTGCCCGTCTCGGTGACGCCCAGGTGTAAAGGATAATCACTTTCCTCACTCATCAGGCGGTAGGCCGCCATGGTGACCGGCACGCTGGAGGACTTGAGGGACACGCAGATGTCGGTGAAGTCGAACTTCTCCAGCAGCCTGATATGGCCGAAGGCGGACTCCACCAGGGCCTCCGGCGTGACGCCGCCGTATTTGGCCAGGATGGGCTTCTCCAGGGAGCCGCCGTTGACCCCGATGCGGATGGGGATGCCCTTTTGGCGGCAGGCGTCCGCCACCTGCCGTACCCTGTCCTCCCCGCCGATGTTGCCCGGGTTGATGCGCACCTTATCGCACCCGGCGGCCACGCACTCCAGGGCCAGCTTATAGTCGAAGTGGATGTCCACCACCAGGGGGATGTCGATCTGCTCCTTGATCGCCCCCACGGCCTTTGCCGCGGCCAGATCGGGCACCGCCACCCGGACGATCTGGCATCCGGCGGCGGCCAGGCGGCGGATCTGCGCCACGGTGGCCGCCACGTCGTCGGTGCGGGTGTTGGTCATGGACTGAATGGTGACAGGGGCGCCGCCCCCAATGGGGACGCCGCCCACGAAAATCTGTCGGGTCACGAAAATGCCTCCTTCGAGGATTTACAAAATGAACTTCCGCACGTCGCTGACGGCCACCACCACCATCAGCCCCATCAGGCACACAAAGCCCACCATGTTGATGTAGCCCAGCACCTTCTGATCCAGGGTCTTTCGGGTGATCAGGCGGTATACCGCCCCCACCAGCACGAAAAGGATCTGTCCCCCGTCCAGGGCAGGAATGGGCAGCAGGTTCATGACCGCCAGGTTGACGGCGATCAGGGCGGTGAAGCTGAGCAGATTGAGAAAGGCCCCCGCCAGTCCGGCGGCCTGGGCTCCCTGCTCCCCCATCTCTCCGGCCACCGCGACGATGCCGATGACGCCGGACATGTCGTCCAGCCCCATCGCGCCGGTGATCAGATCTCCCAGGCTGAGCCACACCGTGCGCACGTAGTCAATGGCCTGGTACCAGCCGTAGCGCAGAGTGTCCAGGGCACCCATGTCCCGCACCTCGCCCACGGTGATGCCCCGCTTGAGCACCTGCTGGCCGCTCTCGTCGATGAGGGTGCGGTAGGGCAGGTGGAGGGTGCCCAGGTCCACCCGCCGGCCGTCCCGCACCACCTCCACCGCCACGTCCTCCCCCGCCCGGTTCAGGAAGAGGATGGCATCGCTCTGGAAGTAGATGCGGTGGCCGTTGATGGAGTAAAATTCATCCCCCGGCAGCAGGCCCTGCTCCTGGATGTCCTCCGCTCCCGCCAGGTAGCCGTTCACCACCGGCAGGGAGGGCACGCCGGACACTGAGAACAAAAGCACGATGATCACCAGTCCGGCCACAAAGTTCATGAACGCCCCGGCCACCAGGATGATCAGCTTCTTCCAGGCGGGCTTATTGCTGAAAGAGCGGGGGTCGTCGGAGTTCTCCTCCTCCCCCTCCATGGCGCAGAAACCGCCGATGGGCAGGGCCCGGAGGGAGTAGGTGGTCTCCCCCTTTTTCCTGGAGAACAGCTTGGGCCCCATGCCGATGGCGAACTCCTCCACCCGCACCCCCAGGGACTTGGCGGCGATGAAATGGCCGAACTCGTGGACGGCGATGAGCACCCCGAAGAACAGAATGATCAGGACAATGGATAAAATGGTCATAGGCACCTCAAATCAGCGGTTTACCAGCGCCCGGGCGGCCTCGTCCGCCGCCAGGATCTCCTCCAGGCCGGGGGACTGGACGGCCGGAATGGCGGCCAAGGCCTCCTCCACCTTTTGGGCGATGCCGGCAAAGGAGAGCTTTCCGGCCAGGAACTGCCCCACCGCCGCCTCGTTGGCGCCGTTGAGCACCGCCGTGGCGGTGCCCCCTGTCCGGGCGGCCTCCAGCGCCAGGCGGAGGCAGGGAAAGGCCTCGCAGTCCGGGGCGTGGAAGGTCAGGGGCGGGCAGGTGAGCAGATCCAGCGGTTTCGCCACCCCCTCACTCCGGCGGGGCCAGGTGAGGGCGTACTGGATGGGCAGGCGCATGTCGGGCGCGCCCAGCTGGGCCAGGATGGCATGATCAGAGTATTCCACCAGGGAGTGAATGATACTCTCCCGGTGGATGACGATGGAAATTTTCTCCGGCGGCATGCGGTAGAGCCGCATGGCCTCGATAAACTCCAGCCCCTTGTTCATCATGGTGGCGGAGTCCACCGAGATCTTGGCCCCCATAGACCAGTTGGGGTGGGCCAGGGCCTGCTCCACCGTCACATGGGCAAGCTGCTCCGCTCTCCAGCCCCAGAAGGGGCCGCCGGAGGCGGTGAGGATCAGCCGGCGCACCTCCCCCCTGTCCCGGCAGCCCTGGAGGCACTGGAACAGGGCCGAGTGCTCCGAGTCCACCGGCACGATCTCCGCGCCGGAACGGGCGGCCCCGTCCATCACCAGCTCGCCGCCGCACACCAGGGTCTCCTTGTTGGCCAGGGCGATGCGCTTGCCCGCCTCCACCGCCGCCAGGGTGGGCCGCAGGCCCACAATGCCCACCACGGCGGTGAGCACCGTGTCCGCCTGGGGCAGGACGGCGGCCTCCAGCAGGCCGTCCATGCCGGCGGCCACCCGGATTCCGGTGTCCGCCAGGCGTACCCGCAGGTCAGACGCCGCCGCCGGATCCATCATCACCGCCAGCGCCGGGCGGAAGCGGCGGCACTGCTCCTCCAGCCGATCCACGGCCCGGTTGGCCGTCAGGGCGGCCACGGCCATATCCTCGGCCGCGATCACCTCCAGGGCCTGCCGGCCGATGGAGCCGGTGGAGCCCAGCAGGGAGATACAGCGTTTTTCCTCCACGGCACTACACCCCCACCGCGGGCAGAACGTGGAGCAGAAGCTCCATCAGCGGCGCGCAGAAGATCACGCTGTCAAACCGATCCAGGATGCCGCCGTGTCCGGGCAGAATATTGCCGAAATCCTTCAGCCCGTACTCCCGCTTGATATAGGAAAAGGCCAGATCCCCCAGCTGGGAGGCCGCGCTGCCCAGTGCGCCGTAGACGGCCAGATACAGATAGTTCACCGGTACCTGGAAGCCGAACTGGAGCACGGCGCCGTACACCACGGTACAAACCACCGCGCCGGCAAAGCCGCCCACAGCCCCCTCTACCGTCTTTTTGGGGGAGAGCTCCGGGGCCAGCTTGTGCTTTCCAAAGGCCATGCCGGCAAACAGGGCGAAGGCATCGCTGAGGAAGGCCGCCTCCAGGGGCAGGAGGATCAGGTACTGCCAGTGCTCCATCTGCCGGATGCGCAGGAAGGAGGACAGGAAGAAGGGGATCACGATGGACAGGAAAAAGGCGCCTCCCAGCTTCTCCAGGCTGATGCGCTTGTGGGCGGCGATGGCCTCTGCAAAAAGCAGCACCACATATACAAACAGGCCGCACAGGGCGGGCAGACTCTCTCCGTCGTAGTAGACCCAGAAGGGGATCAGGCCCGCCAGCACGATGGAGTAGCCGGAGATGCGGGCGTGCTTCAAAAAGCCGGTAGACCAGAGCACCTCATGCACCGAGATCATGGACAGTCCGGCAATCAGCAGGCACAGGGCCCAGGGGTAGGCAGGTGCAATTCCGTAGATGAGCACCAGCAGCAGCGGGATAAAGATCACCGCCACAAGGATTCGCTTGCCCATTGTCATACACCTCCAAACCGGCGGTCACGGCTCTGATAGGCCGCCAGCGCCCGGCACAGCTCTTCCGGCGTAAAGTCGGGCCATAACACATCCGTCATATAGAACTCGGCATAGGCCGACTGCCAAAGCAGGAAGTTGGACAGCCGCATCTCCCCGCTGGGACGGATCACCAGATCCGGATCCGGCACCCCGGCGGAGTAGAGATACTCCCCGAACATGCCCTCGGTCAGCTCCTCCGGCCGCCGGCGCCCAGCCGCACAGTCCAGAGCAAAGGCCCGGGCGGCCCGGACGATCTCGTCCCGCCCGCCGTAGTTGAAGCAGACGTTGACCTGCATGCCGTCATACCGCTTGGAGATCTCGTTGGTTCGGTCGCACATCTCCCGGAGCTCTCCGGGCAGAGGCTCCAGATCCCCGAAGAAGTGGAGCTTGATCTTATCCCGCTCCATCTTCTGGATGGACTCCAGCAGATATTTTTTCAGCAGGCCCACAATGGCGGAGACCTCCTCCAGCGGCCGCTTCCAGTTCTCCGTGGAGAAGGCGTAGACGGTGAGATACTCCAGCCCGATGTCCTTGCAGTAGGTGGCGATGGTACGGAAGATCTCCGCCCCGGCGGCGTGGCCCGCCGTGCGGGGCAGGCCCCGGCGCTTGGCCCAGCGTCCGTTTCCGTCCATGATAATGGCCACGTGGCGGGGCAGCCGGGAAAAATCCACCGTCGGCTCATCCTTCGGTTGAGTTGGTTTGATAAAAGCCATGATGAAACCCTACCTGGTCACATGAATAGGGGTGCGGGACACACAGGTGTCCCGCACCAGGATAACGTATTGCCGTTTTTCGGCTCAGACCGCCATCAGCTCCGCCTCTTTCTTGGCGGTGAGCTCGTCGATCTGCTTGCAGCGCTTCTCGGTGATGTCCTGAAGCTCCTTCTCGTAGTCCTTCCGGTCGTCCTCGGTGATCTCCGACTTCTTCTCCATGGCCTTGAACTTGTCCATGGCGTCCCGGCGGATGTTGCGGATGGCCACCTTGCCGGCCTCGCCGTACTTGCGCACCTGCTTGGTCAGCTCCTTGCGGCGCTCCTCGGTGAGCTGCGGGAAGGCCAGGCGGATCACCTTGCCGTCATTCTGGGGGTTGATGCCCAGGTCGGAGGTCTGGATGGCCTTCTCAATGGCCTTGAGCAGGGTGCCATCCCAGGGCTGGATCATCAGGCTGCGGGGGTCGGGGGAGGAGATGGCCGCCACCTGGTTCAGGGGGGTGGGCGCGCCGTAGTAATCCACAGTGATCTTGTCCAGCACGGCGGCGTTGGCCCGCCCGGCACGGACGCTGGCGAAATCGCTCATGACCACGTCAATGGTCTTCTGCATCTTTGCATCGAATTCCTTGTTGACCTCTTTCATTTCACGGTTCCTCCTTAACAATGGTTCCAATTTTCTCTCCCATGACGACCCGGAGAATGTTCTCCGGATCCTTCAGTGCGAACAGAATGACCGGAATCTTGTTGTCCATCGACAGCGACGTGGCGGTGGAATCCATGACCTGGAGGTGCTGGGCCAGCACGTCGTCATAGGTGATGGTATCGTACTTCACCGCAGTGGGATCCTTTTTGGGGTCGGCGCTATAAACGCCGTCGATGTTCTTGGCCAGCAGGATGGCGTCCGCGTCGATCTCCGCGGCCCGCAGCACCGCCGCCGTGTCGGTGGAGAAGAAGGGATTGCCGGTGCCGCAGCCAAAGATGACCACCCTTCCCTTCTCCATGTGCCGGATGGCGCGGGAGCGGATATAGGGCTCGGCCACGGCGCGCATCTCAATGGCGGTCTGCACCCGCACATCCACCCCCTTCTGCTCCAGCACGTCGGCCACGGCCAGGGCGTTGATGGTGGTGGCCAGCATGCCCATGTGGTCGGCCCGGGTGCGCTCCATCCGGTCGCCGCCGTCCTTGAGGCCGCGCCAGAAATTGCCGCCGCCCACCACGATGCCCACCTGGACACCACAGTCTACACACTTCTTGATCACGTCGCACACGCTGCCGATCACGTCGAAGTCCAGGCCCCGGCCGGCCCCGCCGGCCAGCGCCTCGCCGCTCAGCTTCAGAAGAACCCGCTTGTACTGCGGTTCGCTCATACTGTCATCTCCTTTGAGGGGATTATGGAGTCCTCTCTATTTTAATATAAACCGGCCTATAATGCAATCATTACCGTCAGAATAATTTACAGTCCTGCCCGCCGCTGGGCCCGGGCAAAAAAATCGGCCCGGCGCACTCCCGCGTCGGGCCTTTGACCTGTGTATCTCCCTGTTTCCATGCAAATCTGGGTGTCCTGCCCCTCAGGAGCGGCGGAAATCGTCCACAACATCGGCCAGATGGAGCGGTGAGAGTCCGGCAATGTTGCAGCTCTCGGCCAGCCGGTTCACTTCCTGGAAGTCCGTGGAAATCCGACCCACGCTGACGCCATTTGTCCCCCGAATTCCGTACATGTGCGGGCGGGAGGCCACGTCCAGAAATACACAATAGGTCTTGTGATGGTTTCTCATGGTTAGCTCTCTCCTCATTCCTACAACTTTTCCGGTGATAAACGACAGATTTTGACCAGGTTTTTCCGGTTTCTCTGGTATAATCCACATTGCGCTACAGCCTATCCTCTCTCAGCCATCCCCCTTATCTTGCGTTTTGCCCCAGAGCCTATCACTATATTATGTATTTTCCGCCGTTTGTCAACCGGATCCGCCCAATTGACCCGGTTGCCCGGGCTTTTTTACCAGATCCGGTTAACACTGCGGGAGGTGCTCCTCTTGTCCATGACAGAGAAACTGGCCTACATCAAAAAACTCCGGCACCTGACCACGGAGGAGATTGCCCGGCACTCGGGGGTGCCGGTGGGGACGCTGAACAAGATCTTCTCCGGGCAGACCAGACATCCCACCGCGGAGCCCATGGCCCGGCTGGCCCAGAGTCTCCGTGTGCCCATCCGCTACCTGCTGGACGACGCCCTGCCCCTGGAGTGCTACATCAGCCTCAACGGAAGCGACGGCCCCATCCTGCTCTCCGACGAGGAGATCCGCCTGCTCATGCGCCTGCGGGAGCTGGAGCCCCGCAGCAGGCGTGCGATGGGGATCATGGCCGAGCTGCTGGGCGCCCCTGCGCCCTGCCTGGCCGGCGGCATTGCCACGCGCCACCTGTTCTGTTTCCTGGCCGCCGGCTCTGAGGCGGAGAACCCGGCCTGGGGCGTGCTCCGCCCCCGTCCCGTCCTGATCCCGGAGCCGGACACCGCCGCCCGGGAGGCCGACTTTGCCGTCCTCCTGCCGGACGGAAGCCTGGAGCCCCTCTATTCCGCCGGGGCTGTCCTGCTCTGCCGGAGGGAGCGCACTCTCCCCCGCCAGGGATATGCCCTCTTTCTTCTCAACGGCGCGCCTCTTCTCCGCCGCCTCTACCGGCGCAACGGCGCCTCCAAGCTGGTGGCCCCCAATGTGGACTTCAAGGCCATCCCCGTCGGGGACGGGGACTGCCTGGAGTATATCGGCACGATTATCGGCCAAGCCAAGCACTGCCGGTGGGAGTAGCGGCCGCACCGTCCCCCCTCCCCCGCCGTCCTCACTCTTTATTTATTAAATTTTAAGAAAATTTTCATTTTTTGTCTTGACACTTCCCGGGGTTCCGCTAGTATATTAAGAGATTTCTTTCTATTTTCTTGCAAACCCCTTAAGAAGGATGTGTTGACGATGAACAAGCGGAAAATCCTGAAGCGGCTGATCATCGCCGCCGTCTGCGTGGTGTGCGCAGTGGTGGTGTTTGAGATCGTCGTCCGGGTCATGATGGACTCGGAGATGCGCAGCCGGGATGACTGGAACGTACAGGTGGGCGAGCATCAGTACACCAGCGAGGAGCGGGCCGTGTCGGTCTACGACGCCTCGGTGAAGTCCACCATCTCTGTCTCCCGGATCGTCCCAGACGAGTATGAGGAGGACGGCTTTACATACTACGACGAGGGCGTTCAGCAGCGCCTGGGCCAGCAGTTGATGGAGATGGTCGGACAGGGCGCCTCCATGGACGCCCCCCTGGCGGTTCTGGATCCCTTCGGCACCGGGAGCAACGGTCTGCTGCTCTCCTTCCAGACCGAGCGGCGCA
Organism: Flavonifractor sp.; assembly: GCF_019422385.1. NCBI lineage: Bacteria > Bacillati > Bacillota > Clostridia > Eubacteriales > Oscillospiraceae > Flavonifractor > Flavonifractor sp. The sequence goes on along the minus strand of NZ_JAHZDL010000029.1, from coordinate 1,911 downwards.
GCCAGATCCGCTACACCGTCCACACCACCAGCGTTGATCTGCCGGACTACACCGCCGTGGCCCAGAGCTCGGCGGACGGCAATTCGTTCAGCCGGAACCACTGCTTCCTGCTCATCGGCCTGGTTCCCGGCGAGACCAATGAGGTCACCCTGGAGGCCCTGGGAGAGCGGGGCCGGGTTCAGCAGACCGTTACCTTCACCATAGAGATGCCGGAGGCCATCTCCGGCTACGCCAACCATCTGGACACCACCGACGGGGACAGCACGGCGGCCCTCACCGACGGGCTCTACTACGCCATGGGCTTGGGTGACTATTACGGCTATACCTTCTTCTTCGACAACGACGGCGTGCTGCGCTATGAGATGGTGCTGGAGGGCTTCCACTCCGACCGCTTCCTCTACACCGACGGCGGGCTCTACACCTGCGTCAGTAGCCGCAAGATCGCCCTCATGAGCCCCCTGGGACAGGCCGTCCGGGTGTACGACCTGGGCCAGTATGAACTCCACCACGACATCAACTGGGGGCCCGACGGCACCATTCTGGCCCTGGTCAACGACACAGAGCAGGACACCGTCATGGACGTGGTGGTCTCCCTCAACCCGGAGACCGGCGAGGTGTCCGAGGTGGTGGACTTCTCCGAGCTGATGGACGGCTACTACGGCGAGATGACCCACCCGGTGCCTATCACCGGCGGCTCCTTCTGGCAGGCCGGCGAGGACGACTGGCTCCACCTGAACTCTGTGCAGTACATGGAGAAGGACGACAGTATCCTGGTCAGCTCCCGGGAGACCTCCACCATCATCAAGGTCAGCGACATCCAGGGCACCCCCACCCTCTCCGCCTTCATCGGCGACCCGGCATTCTGGGCGGACACCCCCTATGCAGATCTGTGCTATGCCATGGACGGCGACTTCGTGGCCCAGTACGGCCAGCACGATGTGGAGCTGGTGGCGGACGACAGCCTGGAGGACGGCCAGTACCTGCTGCGCATGTATGACAACAACTACTGGAGCCTGAGCACCCGGGACGGCTACGATCCCGAGCTGGCGGACAGCGTCAGCACCTCCCTCACCAGCGGCGACGCCTCCTATATCACCTTCTACCTGGTGGACGACAACACAAAAACCTTCTCCCTGGTGGAGCAGCACGCGGTACCCTACTCCGCCATCGTGTCCAACGCCCAGGAGATCGGCGGCAACTTTGTGGCCAACAGCGGTGTGGCCCACCAGTTCGGCGAGTACGACAGCGAGGGTACTCTGATCCGCTCCTTCGACTACGACTGCATGATGAACGGCTACCGGGTCATGAAGGGCGATTTCGTCGGCTACTGGTTCCAGGAGACTGACGCATAATCTGTTCCAAATCACAAGGGCCGCCGGCGGTTGCCGGCGGCCCTCTCTGTTATCTCTGCTTTTGTTCGTCGATCATCTGGTGCAGGCAGGCCAGGGCGTCGGACAGGCCGCCGATGGCGTCGATGAGCCCGATGCGCACCGCCTCCTCCCCGTAGATCACGCTGCCCACATCGGCGGCCAGCTCCCCCGTCTGGAGCATCAGTTTTGTAAAGTCCTCTCGCTTCACAGCGCTGTTGCGGGTGACGAACTGGATGATCCGCTCCTGGATGCGCTCAAAATAGGTAAAGGTCTGTGATACGGCGATCACCAGGCCGTTGAGCCGCACCGGGTGGATGGTCATGGCCGCCGAGGGCGCGATAAAAGACCGCTTGGCCGACACCGCCAGGGGCACCCCGATGGAGTGGCCGCCCCCCAGCACCAGGGAGACGGTAGGTTTGGACATGGAGGCAATCAGCTCCGCAATGCCCAGCCCCGCCTCGATATCGCCCCCCACTGTGTTGAGGAGCACCAGCAGGCCGTCCACCTCGTCGCTCTCCTCAATGGCCGCCAGCAGGGGCAT
>NZ_JAHZDL010000028.1:0-24670 GCF_019422385.1 Flavonifractor sp. | reverse complement strand
GCACAGACTATATTTTCATTCTCAGCTGTGATGGCATTTCATGAGGCGTTGAAAATTTCATAGCGGATATATCAATCTGCTGCCCCATACTACGCAATATTCCGGAGAGGACAGATTGATATGAATAAAACGAGTGTAATCCCGTACAACGTATTGAGCAGCTTACCAAACATGGATCTGGCCTTCGGCGACACGGACAATCCGCTTTTGATCGGAAAGAGGGTTTGGTGCCTGTACCGTGTCTCCACGAATCAGCAGGTAGACCACGACGAAAAGAACGAGGCAGATATCCCCATGCAGCGGAAAGCCTGCCACCGTTTTGCAGAGAAAATGGGCTGGACAATCATCCACGAAGAGCAGGAGGAAGGTATCTCCGGTCATAAGGTTCGGGCTGAAAATCGTGATAAGCTACAGCTCATCAAAACAGCAGCCAAACAAAAAAAGTTTGACATCCTTCTTGTGTTCATGTTTGACCGCATCGGCCGCATCGCGGATGAGACCCCTTTTGTCGTGGAGTGGTTCGTGAAAAACGGTATCCAGGTATGGAGCGTCAAAGAGGGTGAGCAACGCTTTGACAGCCATACGGACAAACTCACCAACTATATCCGTTTTTGGCAGGCAGACGGCGAGAGTGAAAAGACCTCTATCCGCACGTCAACCCGCATGGGGCAAATTGTAGAGGACGGCTTTTATACAGGGGGTACCTGTCCCTACGGATACAAGCTGGTGCGCCAGGGCCGCGTAAACAAGAAGGGCCATGAACTGTTCGATCTGGTAATCGATGAGGACGAGGCCCCGCTAGTCCGTATGATCTTTGAAAAGTATGTGGAAGAAGGACGCGGTGCCCAAAGTATTGCCAATCTGCTGAACAGCCTGAATATCAAAAACCGTTCCGGGCACAACTGGCATCCATCCAGTATCCGGGGCATGATCAAAAATATAACCTACATCGGTATTTTGCGGAGCGGAGAAAGCCGGTCCAAGGTTCTCCCCCATTTGCAGATCATCGACCAGCAGATGTTCCAGGCAGCCCAGGAGATTACAAAGCAGCGGTCAAAAAGCTACGAGGGTATCCGCCATGTACCTATGAACATCAAGGGCCAGTCCCTCTTGGCAGGGAACGTGTTCTGCGGACATTGCGGTGCTCGGCTATCCCTCACCACAAACGGGAAGGGACGCCCCCGGAGTGATGGCACTGATCCCGTCCGGGTTCGGTATGTCTGCCAGACAAAGACCAGGAAGCATGAGCCGTGCGGCGGTCAAACCGGCTATACGCTGCATATTCTGGATGGCATGATAGAGGATATTATCCATGAGATTTTTCGTCGGGTGAATTGCCTGTCAAGGGCCGAGGTCTTGTCCGAAAGCTACGCCGCTAAACTCGGGGAGCAAAAGGCCATTGCCCGCAAAGCCCAGCGTGAATATCAGAAGGCCGAGAGTGACCTACAGGGGTTGAGAAATGAAATTGTAAAGGCGGTCAATGGAGAAAGCGCCTTCCCATTGGACTTGTTGAGCAATATCGTTCAGGAACTGGAGCAGAAATGTGCTCACCTCAAGGAGGCTTACCAAGCGGCCCAGTCTGAGTCAGAAAATGCCGAAAAAATCATGGATGAAATTCAGGGCACGTATAATCAGTTTATCAGCTGGGCCAGTATCTATGACACGGCCAGTATTCAGGTCAAAAAAATGATTGTGTGCCAGCTCATAGAACGAGTAGACGTATTCCGAGGATACGAACTGAAAATCAAGTTTTCGATCAGTGTTGAACAATTTCTACTGGGACTCAACATTTCAGCCTAGATTCCCCTATTTCAGCAATGCCAAGAGGTAAGCACATACGCTGTCCGGGAGAGCGCTTGAATGGCATTCAAGAGGTCAGCGGTTCGATCCCGCTTATCTCCACCAAAAGGAAGGACATCCGGAGGATGTCCTTCCTTTTTTCATATGCTTCAGGCCGGAGCGCCGGGTCAGCACCCGGGCGGCCCCGGTTTCCGCGCGGCCAGGATCAGCATCATGGGCCGGCGCAGCTCGTCGGCCATGCCGGGCACGTCCATCAGTCGGAGGTCGGGCCTGGGCTCCACCAGGGCCCTCAGCACAAAGCCCGCACTCAGCAGGGTCTGGACATAGGTGGTCAGGGTGCGGTGATACTTGATCACGTCGCAGCCCAGGAAGTGGGCCGTCCGGCGCCCCTCGGCGAAGTAGTGATCCACCGGCCAGTATAGGGGCGCGCCGTCGGGGCCCGTGACCCACTCCTGGGAGCCCTCGGCGGTAAACACCGGGTGCTCGCAGGAGAACACGAAGTCCCCGCCGGGGGTGAGCCAGTCGTAGATCCGCCCCACCAGGGGCTCCAGCTCCTCCACATAGTGGAGGGCCAGGGAGCTGAGCACCACCTCAAAGGAGGCGGGCGGGAAGTCCACGTCCTCCATGGCGGCGCGGACATAGTGGATGCTCTCGTCGTGGGTGTCGGCCTTGGCCTTTTCCAGCATCTTCTCCGACAGATCCACCCCGATCACCGCCGCCGCGCCGTGGTCGGAGGCATACCGGCAGTGCCAGCCGAAGCCGCAGCCCAGATCCAGCACCCGCTTGCCGGAGAAGCCGGGCAGCAGGCGCTCCAGCTCGTGCCACTCCCCGGCGGCGGACAGGCCCTGCACCGACCGGGGAAAGCGGACATACTGTTCAAAAAATGCCGGGTTATCGTAGTTGTTTTCCTTCATTGCATATGGATTCCTCTCTGAGCAGCGAATCAGCCCCGGTAGGGCCGGTACCCGCTCTGATTCCTGCGGCGGGAGCCATACCGGCGGCTCCGCCGGCGGAAGCCGAACCACCAGACCAGGAACACCGCCAGGGTGATGACCAGCACCACCAGCACTACCGCCAGAACGCCAAACAGGTTCAGGCTGCGCAGCAGGTTCAGGGGGTTCCAGGTGGGGTTGGCCGTCTTGCGCCCCTCGGGGGCGGCGTACCGCCCGTCCACCGTCCCCATGGACTGGAGATAGGAGGCCAGGGCGTACCACTCCTTTACCTCCGAGCCGTTGGGGTTGTGGATGATGTGCTCCTCAAAGTCGGTGATCACGTTGCCGTCGGCATCCTTGGGGGTGATGGTGAGAATCCCGTAGGACTGGGCATTGACGGTGCCCAGCATCTGGCCGGTGTACAGGCCGGTGACCACCCGGTAGAGCTTGTCGTCCTCAATGGGCACTGCAGAGCCGTCGGGCAGCACCTGGGCGCAGTCGTACACCTTGTTGAAGATCATCCGGCGGGGATTCCACGACCAGGTCATGCCCGCGCCGTAGATCTGGGCCTCGGACATGAGGGGGGACACGGAGGCGTCCACCTCAAAGGCGTCCTTCAGCTCCTTCCCCGTGATCCATACGGAGATCAGGGGATAGCCCGGCGTGCCGTCCGCCCCGGAGCCCAGGGAGGACACGTTGAAGACGTCGGAGGTGGTGATGTCCCCGGCCTGGAAGGAGCCGCGGATCACCCCGGCGGCCACCACCGCGAAGTCCACGGGCACATAGTCCGCCCCCTCCGCCTGCTGCACCGCGTAGACGTAGGAGTCGGCGATCAGATTGCCCAGGGTGTCCTCCCGCTGCTCCTCGCCCAGCTGTTCAATGGGCGTAAAGGAGAAGTCCGATACAGCCAGGACCTCGTCGAAGCCCACGCCGTAGTCGTCCAGATACTGCTCTTCCACCAGGGGCTGGAAGGTGTTTACCATCCGCACCATGGCCGGATCCTCCGCCACCGTCTCGTCCACGGGGATCAGGCGGTAGTCCAGGATCTCCTTGTCCCCGTTGGGGCTCCAGGAGATGGTGATGGAGCCCAGGTTGGCGGTATAGGCCCCGCCGGAGACGATCAGGGTGTCCCCCACCCGGATGGGCTCGGTAAGGGTGGTGTGGGTGTGGCCGGAGATGATCAGATCGATGCCGTCCACCTTCCTGGCCAGCTGGTAGTCCTCCCCCTTCCCCCTGCCGTCGGTGCCGCTGTGGGACAGGCAGATGATGAAATAGGGCTCGTTCCGGCCGGACAGCTCCTCCTCCAAAGCGGCCACGGTGCGCCTGGCTGCGTCGGCGATGGGCTCGAACTCCACCCCCGACATGGGGGCGTTGCTGTCCGCCACCTCCCCCATGAGGCCGAAGATGCCGTAGTTGACCCCGCCCCGCTCCAGGATCATATAGTCCCCGATGCCGTAGCGGTTCCAGGCTTCGGTAAGGCTGCCGCTCTCCGGGCGGATGCAGTTGGCCTGGACAATGGCGGGCAGGGGATCCCCGCTGTCCACGGCGGCGTTGAGCATGTCCGCCAGCCCCTCCGAGCGGTAGTCAAACTCGTGGTTGCCCAGGGTGGTCACGTCATATCCCATGGCGCCCAGGGCCCGCAGCTCCGGCGCCTCGGCGGCGTAGATGGTCTGGAACAGGCTGCCCATGGAGAAGTCCCCGCCGTCCAGCACCAGGGCGTCCGGGTGGGCCTCCCGCTCCTGCTGGATCAGGGTTGCCAGGCGGGTGTAGCCGCCGCTCTCCCCGCCGTCTGCGTCGGGCATGGGGAGGAAGTGGTCGTGGGTGTCGTGGGTAAACAGGATGGTGCTCTCGTAGGTGGGCGCGGCGGCGGAGGCCGGGGATATCAGCGCGCCGGCCAGCAGAATCAGCGCCAGGCCCAGTGCGGCCAGGCGGTTCCAACGCGGATGCGGCATGGTCTTCCCTCCTTCTCCCCTAGTTTGCCATACTTTCGAAAAAAAAGAAAGCCCCCCGGGGCAAAATCCGTCGAAATGCGAAAAAAAGAGGCCGGCGGCCATGCCGCCGGTCTCTTGGGGTATCTGAATCAGCGCTCCGCCATGGGGACATAGTCCGCGTGGGTGCCCACATATTTGTAGGCCGGGCGGATAATCTTGCCCATGTTGATGAGCTCCTCGATGCGGTGGGCGCTCCAGCCCGCCACGCGGGCCATGGCAAACAGGGGGGTGTACAGCTCCAGGGGCAAATCCAGCATGTGGTACACAAAGCCGGAGTAGAAGTCCACGTTGGCGGACACGCCCTTGTACATCTTCCGCTCGCCGGAGATGACCTCGGGGCCCAGCCGGGCCACCATGGAGTAGAGCTCGTACTCCTCGGTGCGGCCCTTCTCCCGGGACAGCTTCTCCACGAACTTCTTGAACAGGTTGGCGCGGGGGTCGGACAGGGAGTAGACCGCGTGGCCCATGCCGTAGATCAGCCCCGCCCTGTCAAAGGCCTTCTTGTCCAGCAGGGCCTGGAGGTAGCTGCGCACCTCGTCCTCGTCCTTCCAGTCCTTCACGTGCTCCTTCATGTCCTCGAACATGCGCACCACCTTGATGTTGGCGCCGCCGTGCTTGGGGCCCTTCAGAGAGGCCAGGGCCGCCGCCATGCAGGAGTAGGTGTCGGTGCCGGAGGAGGTGACCACGTGGGTGGTGAAGGTGGAGTTGTTGCCGCCGCCGTGCTCGGCATGGAGGGTCAGGCAGATGTCCAGCACGTGGGCCTCCCAGAAGGAATAGGAGGAGTCGGGCCGCAGCAGGGAGAGGATGTTCTCCGCCGTGGACAGCTCCGGCCGGGGGGCGTGGATGTACAGGCTGCTGCCGCTCTTATAGGTATAGGCCTGGTAGCCGTAGACGCTGAGCATGGGGAACAGGGAGATGAGCTGGACGCACTGCCGCATGACGTTGGGCAGGGAGATATCGTCGCACTGGTCGTCATAGGAGGCCAGGTTGAGCACGCTGCGGGCCAGGGAATTCATGATGTCGTGGCTGGGCGCCTTCAGGATGATATCCCGCACAAAGTTATTGGGCAGGGTGCGGTAATAGGCCAGCTGCTTCTGGAAGCTCTCCAGCTCCGCGGCGTTGGGCAGGCGGCCCAGCAGGAGCAGATAGGCCGTCTCCTCAAAGCCGAAGCGGCCCTCCTTCAGGGCCCCCTCCACCAGGCGCTCCACATTGATGCCCCGGTAATACAGCTCGCCCTCGCAGGGAACCTCCTTGCCGTCCACAATCTTCTTGGCCACAATGTCGGAGATCTCGGTCAGGCCCGCCAGGACGCCCTTGCCGTTGAGATCGCGCAGGCCGCGCTTCACGTCATACTTGACATAGTCGTCCGGATCAATGCTGCTGTGCTTCAGGGACTGAGCCGCCAGGGCCTCAATTTCAGGGGTGATGTCGCAATAGTTCGGGTTGCTCGCCATAGAAAACCTCCATTCTCTTCTTACGTATGCCGGGACGGCCGGCAGCCGCCCTTCCGCTTCCAATATGTGAAAATCAGTTTAACACAGAAATGTTACCAAATCATGAAGGCGGAAAAACTTTCCTCTGCCGGCTCAGAGCAGATCCTTGCGCTTGAGCACAATGGCGGCCAGCAAGATGATGCCGCCGGTGAGGGCCAGCGGGAACCAGAAGAACTGATCCAGAGGCAGTCCGGACACATTCATGCCGTAGAAGCCGAAGATGATGTTTGGAATGGCCAGCAGGATGGTGATGGAGCTGAGCACCTTCATGGTGACGTTCAGGTTGTTGGAGATCACCGACGCGAAGGCGTCCATCATGCCCGAGATGATGGAGGAGTAGATGTTGGCCATCTCAATGGCCTGGCGCACCTCGATGAGCACGTCCTCCAGCAGGTCGTGATCCTCCTCGTACAGGGTGATGATGCGGCCCCGGAGGATCTTCTCCAGGGTCACCTCATTGGCCTTCAGGGAGGTGTTGAAGTAGACCAGGGATTTCTCCAGATCCAGCAACTGGATGAGCTCCTTGTTCCGCTGGGACTTGTAGAGCTGCCGCTCCATGAAGTTGTAGATTTTGTCGATCTGCTTCAGGTACTGGAGGAAGCGCTTGGCTACCTGGAGGAGCATATAGAGGATGAAGCTGGTGCGCTTCTGGGTCTCGGCGTTGCGCACCAGGCCGTCCTGAAAGTCCCGGAGGATGCTGGACTCCTTCAGGCAGACGGTGATGATGTGCTTTTGGGTGACGATGATGCCCAGGGGCAGGGTGGAGTACTCCACCGCGTCGTCCTTCTCCACGGCGGGCACATCGATGATGATGAGGGTCTGCCCGTCCTCGGTGTCGATGCGGGAGGTCTCCTCCTCGTCCAGGGCGGCCCGCAGGAAGGAGGGCTCCACCCCCAGGGTCACCGCCACGGTGTTCAGCTCATCCTCGCTGGGATAGGTCAGGTTGACCCAGCAGCCGTCCTGAACGGAATCCAGGCGGGTCATCTTTCCGTTGATGGTCTTGTGGATAGAGAGCAACTGTATCACGCCTTTCTTGGCGCGGGAGGCCCAAATGGGCATAAAAATCCCCGCACGCTTTGTCTTTGCCGCCCGCGCCGGGGCTTCCCGGGCAGGCCAAACGGCGACACAGGCGTACGGGTGCACCGAGGGATCCGGTCATCCGAAGGGCCAATGCGCCGCGCTGGGTATGGGACATTCTCGACTCACAGGGTCACCGCTCACGGCGCATATCACTCCTTTTGTTTCTCTGTCTGATTCGGCTGACAGGAGCACAGCCGGCTCCTGTTCCAGCACTCCCTATTATAAGCCCGTCCCCGCCGGATTGCAAGCAAAACGTCCGCCGCGAAATTTTTTCGCCCTCCTGTCCCCGCGATTCCCGCCGGATCTCCGGGGATCATTTCGAAAATGATCCCCGGAGATCGGATCTTGACAGCGCGGCGGCGCTTTGCTATACTCTTCGGTAAGGACGGTGAAACCATGAGCAAAGAAATCGGCATTATCGACGCGGATCTGCTGGACAACGGAACCCGCCACCCAAACCTGGCCCTGATGAAGATCAGCGGCTATCAGAAGGAGCTGGGAAACAACGTCACCCTGCTGGAGGACTACTTCGCCATTCCCAGATACGACGAGGTCTACCTCTCCCGGGTGTTTGACTTTACCAAGGTGCCCATTGATCCCAAGGACTATCCCAACCTGCACATCGGCGGCACCGGCTATTTCTGGATGGACGCCGAGGATCTCCCCCACGAGATCGAGCACCATATGCCCGACTACCACCTGTATGACGAGTACGTGGGCAAGCAGATCGCCCGGGGCATCAAGGCCCAGACCTACAGCGACTACATGGACTACAGCATCGGCTTCACCACCCGGGGCTGCTTCCGCAAGTGCCCCTTCTGCGTCAACCAGAAGTACGACCACGTGTTCCGCCACTCGCCCGTCAAGGAGTTCTTTGACCCCTCCCGGAAGCACATCTATCTGTGGGACGACCAGTTCTTCGGCTTCCCCAGGTGGCAGGAGGTCATCGACGAGCTGGAGGAGACCGGCCGCCGGTTCCAGTTCCGCCAGGGGCTGGACGTGCGCCTGATGACGGAGGAGAAGTCCCGCCGCCTGGCCAGGGTGAAGTACCACGGGGACTACATCTTCGCCTTCGACCACATCAGCGACACCCCGCAGGTCAGGAAGGGCCTGGAGATCTGGCGGCGGTACTCGGACAAGTCCACCAAGCTCTATGTCCTCTCCGGGTTTGAGTCCCAGGGGGCGGAGGAGATCGCCTCCATCTTCGAGCGCATCCGCATCCTGATGGAATACCAGTGCCTGCCCTACATCATGCGCCATGAGTACTACAACCAGTCCCCCTACAAGGGGATGTTCATCACCCTGGCCCGGTGGTGCAACCAGCCCAACTTTCTCAAGAAGAAGAGCTTCCGGCAGTTCTGTGAGGCCAACGGCCTGCACAGCTCCGCCTACCGCTACATGTCCCAGTTCGAGCACGACCATCCCGACATTGCAAGGAAATACTTCGACATCCGCTTCGACCGCCGGGGCGGGCAGTAAACATGCGGGCAGGAGCTATCCTGCCCGCACCTTTTTATGGCCGTAGGAAGTGGAAATAATTCATCCCTAGCTCAATATAGACTCTCTGCTTGAGCAGCAGGTGCCTGTCCTCCACCATACCGTCCTGAAAGCCCACCTCGATGCCGCAGCCGGAAGAGATCAGCTTGGCCTTCATGTCGTCCCGGATGTACTTGCCGGAAAAGACGATGATGGAGGGGATGGGCGCCGCGATGCAGTCGTCCAGGGCGTAGCTCAGCTTCTCAAAGGCCGAACCGCTGGTCTCCTGCAGCTTGGCCTCGATGGCCATGGAGCGGCAGTTGACCGGGTTCATGACCACCACGTCCAGCTTTCTCGGCGTGCCGATGAACCGCCAGCCGATGTACTTCTCCTCCGCCACCTCCAGCCCGTCCCCCCAGCTGCGGATATACTCCGCCAGGGCGTGCCGGAAGCGATTTCCATTGTTGGGCATGTCAGTCCTCCTCTCCAAAGCCGCAGGCGGCCAGCATGTGCTTTATCGCCGGAACATAGCGCTTGGCGGAGCTGGGCTTGTAGCCGTATGCCCTGCACAGATAGTCCAGCAGCGCCTGCCCCGATGGCCTCCCCTCCGGGTCCAGCTCCATGACCTCGGAGAACCAGGGCAGCAGCAGCACCCGCCGCCGGAGGAGCTTCCGCCGCTCCTCCGGGCCGCCCTCCATATAGCGTATTCCCAGGGGCGTCAGCGCGGGGAGCGGCTCTCCCTCCATGCGGCCCGCCTGGGCCAGCCCCAGCAGCTGCAGGTTTTTCAGCACCCCGTACAGCTTGCGGTTCCGGTCGCTCTGCTTCACCGCCCGGCTGCCCAGCACCTGGGCCAGCCGGGTCTTGGTGGCGGACGCCGGCGCGCTGCGGTGCCCGTAGAGAAAGCGGAGCGTCTTTTCCATGGCCTCCGGGGTATAGTGCTGTGGGATCCCGGTATCGCGCTCCTCCCGCTCCCCGGCGGGCACGGAAGGGCCGCTCACCCGCGGGACGGCATAGCTGTGCCGCCGCTCCCCGGCGGTCGGATGCGCCGACGCCCGGAGCACCTGGTCCTGGAACTCCGGATCCAGATATTCGCCCACCCGCGCGGACAGGGGCAGGGCGGCGGCGTACACGCTGTCGAAATAGGACAGGAAGTCCGCAACCACCGTCGGGTCGTCGGTGGCAATACCGCCCTCCACGTTGCCCTCGGTTCCCGTCCGCTCAAACCCCCGGCTGGTGCAGTTACCGCTGGTGATCAGCATCTGCTTCCCGTCCACCAGATAGGCTTTCATGTGCAGATTGTCCAGCAGGCGCACCTCCACCCGGCCGCCGCACTGCCGCTCCATGCGCCTGAGCAGCTCCACCGCCGCCAGATCGGACGCACCCTGAAGGAAGTCCCGCTTCAGCCCCCGGAAGAGCACCTTGAGCTCCATCTCCGGCCGCAGCTCCGGGAATCCAACGAACTCCAGCACCCGCTCCAGCGTGCCGCCGCGGAGGAAGGGAGAGCAGAGCAGCAGGCTCCGCTGGGGCGGGTGCCGCAGAAACCAGCGCGCGAACATGGGCGAGGCGATAAACTCTGTCATATTCCTTCTCCCCCTCCTGTTTTCCGTCCGGATATTCCCATCATAGCGCATCCCTCCTCCCCGGTCAAGCCCGGATATCCGGCGCCCCGCCCTGTCCATCTTCCCCCGCATTCCGCCTGAAATTTTTGGCGAAAACGGCAATGCCCGTCTCTTGCGCATGTCCTATCACCATAGTATAATACTAAAAGTTAGGTTGATAAAACTTGCTTTAGGTGGATGAACATATGACGAGGACAGAGACGGAACAGACGAGGAAAACCCTGGAGGACGTGGCCCCCGGCCAGCGGGGGATCATTCTCCAGGTGGGCAATGAGAACGGGCCGGTGAAGCGCCGGCTGGTGGACATGGGCCTCACCCCCGGCACGGAGGTGACGGTGCGCAAGGTGGCCCCCTTCGGCGACCCGCTGGAGCTGAACCTGCGGGGGTACGAGCTCTCCCTGCGCAAGGCGGACGCCGCCCAGATCCAGGTGGCCACCGGCGAGGAGGGGGAGCGGCGGGCCAAGACCCGGAAGCAGCGCATCGGCATGGTGCAGCACATTCCCGACGAGGAGACCCTCCGCCGGATGGACGCCGACCACGCCCACGAGGCCGCCGAGCACGGCGGCGTGCCCGACTACGCCAGCCACGACACCCGGGAGATGAAGCTGGCCCTGGTGGGCAATCCCAACTGCGGCAAGACCACTCTCTTCAACGCCCTGACGGGCTCCAACCAGTACGTGGGCAACTGGCCCGGCGTGACGGTGGAGAAGAAGGAGGGCCGGGCCGAGGTGGACGGCAAGCCGGTGACGGTGGTGGATCTGCCGGGCATCTACTCCCTCTCCCCCTACTCCATGGAGGAGATCGTGGCCCGGGACTTCATCGTGGGGGAGCGCCCCGACGCCATCATCGACATCATCGACGCCACCAACATTGAGCGCAACCTGTACCTGACCGCCCAGCTGCTGGAGCTGGAGCGGCCCATGGTCATCGCCCTCAACTTCATGGACGAGGTGGAGAAGCACGGGGACAAGATCGATGTGGAGCGGCTCTCCCGCGCCCTGGGCGTGCCGGTGATCCCCATCACCGCCCGGTCGGGCAGAAACGTCCAGGAGCTGCTGGAGGAGGCCCACCGGCAGATGCACGTAGGCGTCACCGTGGAGCCCGACGATCTGTACGACGACTTCACCCACCAGATCCACCACAAGGTGGGCGAGCTGATCCACGACAAGGCCTACGCCGCCGGTATCCCCGCCCACTGGGCCTCCATCAAGCTCATCGAGGGGGATTCCCTGGTGAAAAAGGCCCTGGGCCTGTCCAAAGACGAGGAGGACAGGCTGGAGGCCATCTGCCGGGAGTATGAGGGGGCCTACGACCTGGGCGACCGGGAGACCCTGATCGCCGACGCCCGGTACCAGTTCATCCAGGAGGTGGTGTCCCAGTGCGTGCGCCGGGGCCGCCCCCTGGGCGCGCCCACCCTGTCCGACCGGATCGACGCCATCGTCACCCACAAGTTCCTGGCCATTCCGGTATTCCTGCTGATGATGCTGGCCATGTTTGCCCTCACCTTCGGGCCGGGGCAGGCCCTCTCCGACGGGGTGGACGTGCTCATCAGCGGCTACTTCGCCGGGGCCGTCCGCTCGGTTCTGGCCGCCGCGGGCACCGCCCCCTGGGTGGAGGCCCTGCTGGTGGACGGCGTGATCGCCGGCGTGGGCGGCGTACTCACCTTCCTGCCCCAGATCGCCATCCTGTTCCTGTTCCTCTCCTTCCTGGAGGATTCCGGCTACATGGCCCGGGCGGCCTTCATCATGGACCGGCTGCTGCGACGCTTCGGCCTGTCCGGCAAGGCTTTCATCCCCATGCTCATGGGCTTCGGCTGCACCGTCCCCGCTGTCATGGGCGCCCGCACCATGGAGAACGAGAAGGACCGGCGCATGACCATCATGCTGGTCCCCTTCATGTCCTGCTCCGCCCGGCTGCCGGTGTACGGCCTGCTCACCGCCGCCTTCTTCCCCAAATACGGCGGGCTGGTGGTGTTCTCCCTCTACCTGCTGGGCCTGATCTTCGCCATCGTCTCGGGCATCCTGCTGAAAAAGCTGGTGTTCAAGGGGGAGCCCGCCGCCTTCGTGCTGGAGCTGCCCCCCTACCGCCTGCCCACCCTGAAGAACATCGCCCTCCACGTATGGGAGAAGGTGAAGGGCTTCCTGGTGAAGGCGGGCACCCTGATCCTGGCCATGAGCGTGCTGCTCTGGTTCCTCCAGTCCTTCGGCTTTGAGGGCGGCGCCTTCGGCATGGTATCCCAGGAGGAGTTCTCCCTTCTGGGTACCATCGGCACCTTCCTCTCCCCCGTCTTCGCCCCCCTGGGCTTCGGCACCTGGCAGGCGGCGGTGGCCCTCCTGTCCGGCCTGATCGCCAAGGAGATGGTGGTGTCCTCCATGAGCATGTTCTACGGCTTCTCCATGACCGCCAGCGGCACCGCCATCGCCGCCGCCCTGGGCGGCACCTTCCAGAGCCCCTTGGCCGCCTACTCCTTCCTGGTGTTCGTCCTGCTCTACGTGCCCTGTGTGGCGGCGGTGTCCACCATCCACAAGGAGATGAACTCCACCAGGTGGACGCTGGCCTCTATCGGCTGGCAGCTGTGTGCCGCCTGGCTGGGCTCCTTCCTGGTGTACCAGATCGGCTCCCTTGTTTTGCGGGTGATTTGATGCTAAAATATCTGATATACATAGGCGTGGCGGCCCTCATCGTGTGGGCGGTGTGCTACCTTATCTACCGCTTCCATCAGCAGCTCAAGGGCAAGCGGGGCTGCGACTGCGGCGGGTGCCCTTCCTGCCCCCACACCGGCTGCCGCCACCGGAAATCGTAGATACCCGTCGGGCGCACACACAGGTGCGCCCCTACGGGAGATGTTCCGATCCATGCCGTAGGGGCCGACCTGTGTGTCGGCCCGGTGCGGGCAGATCTGCACCCTATCACCACTGCAAAGGAGGCCTTCTCATGGACGACAAGCAGAAGCAGCTCCAGGACTGGATCAGCGAGAGCCGCCACATCGTATTCTTCGGTGGGGCCGGCGTCAGCACGGAATCCGGCATCCCCGACTTCCGCAGCGTGGACGGGCTGTACAACCAGCAGTACCAGTACCCGCCGGAGACCATCCTGAGCCACACCTTTTTCGAGAAAAATCCGGAGGAGTTCTACCGCTTCTACCGCAACAAGATGCTCTTTCCCGACGCCCAGCCCAACGCCGCCCATTTGAAGCTGGCGGAGCTGGAGGCGGCGGGGAAGCTGGACGCGGTGGTGACCCAGAACATCGACGGCCTCCACCAGGCGGCGGGGAGCAAAACCGTGTACGAGCTCCACGGCTCCGTCCACCGGAACTACTGCATGAAGTGCCGCCAGTTCTACGGCCTGGACTTCATGATGGAGACCGCGGGCGTGCCCCGGTGCCCGGTGTGCGGCGGGGTGGTGAAGCCCGACGTGGTGCTCTACGAGGAGGCCCTGGATCAGGAGACCATGGAGGCCGCGGTGCTGGCCATCGCCCGGGCGGACATGCTGATCATCGGCGGCACCTCCCTGGCGGTGTACCCGGCGGCGGGACTGATCCACTATTACCGGGGCAGTAAGCTGACCCTCATCAACAAGAGCCCCACCCCCTACGACCGGGAGGCCGACCTGGTGCTCAACCAGCCCATCGGCCAGGTGCTGGGGGCCATCCCGGTATAAAACAATATTATTTTATTGACATTCAATATCTTCCGTAGTATGATATCCCCAAAGGGAGGGATGTCTCATGGAGAAAACCGCCGTACAGAAGCTGGCCGGGGTGCTGAAAATCCTGGTCACCATCACGTTCGTGTGTAATCTATTCGTCCTGGTCATGGTGCCCGGGCTGGTGCATATTAGCGTCCGCCAGGGCCTTGCGGAGTGGTGGCAGTATGACGCGGACGACACCCTCCACATGCTGCTGTTCGGCGGGTGGGGGCAGTGGGGACAAAACGGGGTCTATGCCGATGTGCTGGCCGCCTTCCTGCTGTTCTGCGGGGTGTGCACGGCGGTGATCCTGTGGCAGGGCCGCCGGGTGCTGGGCACCATTCTGGCGGGCAACCCCTTCCAGCGGGAGAACGGCGTCAGCCTCCGCCGGGCGGGGATGTGCTGCTTCGCCATCTCCGCCGCCGCCCTGGTCCGGGTGGTGTGGGGGCTGTTCTACTATCAGTCCATCGCCTCCCTGCTCACCTACAACGCCCTGTTTGTGCCCATCTTTCTGCTGGGCGGCCTGCTCTGCCTGGTGGTGTCCGCCCTGTTCCGCCAGGCGGCGGAGCTGAAAGCGGAAAACGACCTGACCATTTAGGGGGTGCGGTATGCCCATTGTCGTCAATCTGGATGTGATGATGGCCAAGCGAAAGATGAGCCTCAACGAGCTGTCCGCTAAGGTGGGCGTCACCCTGGCCAACCTGTCCATCCTGAAAAACAACCACGCCAAGGCGGTGCGCTTCACCACCCTGGAGGCCATCTGCAGGGCCCTGGACTGCCAGCCCGGGGATCTGCTGGAGTATGTGCCGGAACAAGAAGAATCAACATCCTGAGAGCGGCCTTTGGCCGCTCTTTTCTGTCAGAGCGGTTCACAAAGACAGCCGGGCCTGTTATACTGGGTGAAAGAGGAAAAACGGAGCAAAGGAGGCACTTCCATGGACAGAGTTTTTTCCTGCCGCACACTGTGGTCCGCCGCGGTGCTGGCCGTCGGTGCGTCGGTACTGTTGGCGGCCTGCACCTTCGCCGGCACCCCGGAGGCAGAGACCCCGGTGGACCCGACCGGGACTTCCACCCCTTCCCCCGCTGTGGAGATCCGAGATCCGCTCCCCTGGGAGGAGGACCCCACCCTGCTCTTTTCCATCCGGCAGGTGAGCTGGTGGCCCGGCGGCTGGCTGGACGACGATGAGCGGCGATATACCTTCATCCTGGCCCAGCCGGAGGGGCAGGAGGATGTGTGGCAGGTGATCGGCTGGCAGGACGAGACCGGCACGCTTTACCCGGCGGAGGGCAATCCGCCCCAGGCCGACCCTCTCCAGGCCGCCATGGACTATGCCGCCGCATATCTGGAAGGCAGCCGGGACGAGGAGGACTTCTACCTCCAGGGCACCTGGACGGCCAGCAAGGAACAGAGCATCCCCCACACGGATGACATCACGATAGAGACCGCTTCCGTGGCAGACAACGCCGTCACGGTACTTCTCACCGCCAACCGGCCCGGGGAGTGGACTTATGGACTGCCGTTCACCCTGGAGCGGGAAATCGGCGGGACATGGTATCACGTGCCGCCGGTATGCGGCAACTATGAGTTTCCACTGGCGGCGTGTCTCCTCCCCACAGGCGTCCCCACGGAGATGGACTATGGTTTGGAGTGGATCTACGGAACCCTCCCGCCGGGGCACTACCGGCTGCTCCCCGACGTCGGCTGTGAGAATGCGGAGGGAACCGATACCGATTATCTCCTGGCCGCCGAGTTTGATATCCCTTAGCGCCACACAGCCTGTCTATCAGAAAATAAATATCGAAATTCAATAAAAATAAATTGACAAACAATCCCTCCTGTGCTATCCTCAGAGACAGACAGGAGGGATTGTGTCATGCTATATCCTGTAAAGCTCATTGCTTCCATCGCCCTGGCGCTGCTGCTCCTGCTGGGCGGCTTCGGGCGGGAAAGCGAGGCGGACTATGTGGCCCGGAGCCTGGATATCGACCTGCCGGAACCGCTGTCCGTCACGTATGGGGACAGCCACGGAGGCTTCCACGGGGACGGCCTGCTCCACATCGAACTGACCTTTGATTTGGAGGACAGGGCGGCGGTGGAGGAGGAGGTCTCCAGCCACCCCAGCGGGTACTGGAATCCCTTCCCCATGGATGAACTCATGGAGGAGGTGGTCTACGGCAACTGCGCCGATGAGGTGGACTGGCCCATTCCGGAAAACGGCTGGTGGTACCTGCTGGATCGTCAGGAGGACGGAGAGGGCGGCATGCTCACCCGTGCCTCCTTTCACTACACCTTCGCGGTCTACGACAGTGACACCGGCATCCTGTACTATCAGGAGCTGGACACCTGACGGGAGAAAGGAGCGTTTTCATGGATCTGCTGACCACATTGGGGCCCCTGCTTCTGGGACTGCTGGCCTGGGGGCTGGGGCTGGCGGCCCTGGCGGGCCGCCGGAGGGGCCTGTGTCCCCTCAGCCTGGGCTGCTGCGCCGCCGCCCTGTTTCTGGTGATCCTCCACTGCGGCGTCCAGCTCCGGGAGGGGGACTTTGCCGCCATCGAGGACACCTGGGACGCCTTCACCCTCTGCGCCGCCTTCCTGCTGGCGGGCACCCTGGCCCTCGCCGGGGCGGCCTGGCTCCGGGGGCACCGCAAAGGCTAAGTCCCCGGCGGCTCCGTCAGGGCCTGGGTGATATACTGCTCCCCGTAGAGCATGTCGTAGACGATATTCTTCCAGTCCGCCACCAGGGCGGCGCAGTCCTCCGTGGGCTCGTGCCAGGGGGTGCCGTCGGCGGTCACAAAGAGCCGCTCCCGGTAGAGCAGCATCTGGTCCATGGCCCGGTCCACCCACTGGAAATACAGGGGCTTGGGCACGCCCGCCCAGCCCAGCAGCTGGGTGCCCAGCAGGGTGCAGCTGGTCTCGGCGCCCAGCTCCAGCTCCGCCCCATAGTTGTT
This sequence comes from Flavonifractor sp., assembly GCF_019422385.1. NCBI lineage: Bacteria > Bacillati > Bacillota > Clostridia > Eubacteriales > Oscillospiraceae > Flavonifractor > Flavonifractor sp. Next base: position 7,643 of record NZ_JAHZDL010000028.1, on the reverse strand, counting down.
CCACACCAAAATATCGGTGGCGTGCATCCGTTTGAGCTCCTCCGGCGCCCACTGGCTGGTGTCCGACGTGGAGGAATAGCCCAGGCTGGTGTAGAGGGTGCCGCCGGCGTCCAGGGACAGGCCGGGCAGGTGGTCCCCCACAAACACCAGGATGGTGGGCTCCTCCACCCGGGAGAAGTAGTCCACCAGCTTCTCCAGGGCGGCGTCCGCGTCCCACAGGCCGTGGAGCAGGGCGTCCAGCACCCCCTGCTCCTCCTCCGTCAGCCCCTCCGCCGCGGCAGACACCGGGGCGGACGTGTCGAACTTGCCGGCGTAGTAGGGCTGGTGGTTCTCCATGCTCAGACCGTAGAGGAACAGGGGCCCGTCCCCCTTGGCCTCAAACTGGGCGATCAGCTGATCGGCCAGGGTATCATCGGAGACATAGCCGCCGGCATAGGTCTTGTCCACGGTGAAATCCTCCTGATAGACCAGCTGGTCAAAGCCCATCCGTGGAATGTTCATATCCCGGTCGTAGAGGATGTCGCCGTAGGAGTGGACGAAGAAGGTCTCATACCCCGCGTCCCCGAAGGCACGGGCCAGGGAGGGCACCCGGCTGTAGGCCGTGGGATCCTGGAGGCTGGTGAGGGACTCCCCCGCCCCCAGGAAGGCGGAGGGGATGCCGGTGAAGAGCTCCATCTCCACGTTGCCGGTGCCCCCGGCGTAGGTGTTGGAGAGGAAAGCGCCGGTGGGGAACTCCTCCGCCAGGGCGTGGAAGTTGGGAATGGGGTCGGCGTCAAACTCCACCCCAGGCAGGCGGGTGGGGTCAAAGAAGCTCTCCGACACCAGGAGAATCACGTTGGGCTCGGCCTCCGGCTCCCCGGTCTCCTCCGCGTCCGCCTTGAGCTGGAGCAGAATGCGGTTCATGCCGTCCTCGCTGTAGGCGTCGGGCTCGGCCATGGTGTTCTCCCGGGCGGCGCTGTACAGCCCGGCCAGCAGGCCCAGCCGGTCATTGCGCATGGCCTGGCTCTCCCCCTCCTCCCCGGCCAGCAGGGCGGCGGACGCCGGGGAGAGCAGGGCCCACGCCAGCAGTACCGCCAGCACGGCCAGGGCGGACAGCCGCCGGGCCCACGGCATGGGCCGGGCCGGATGAGACCAGGCAAAGGCCGCCAGGTACAGGAGCACCATCCCCCCAATGGCCCCCCAGGTGCCCGCGCCCAGGTTCATGCCGGGGCGGAGGAAGCCGGCCACCTGGCCGGCCTGGCCCGCCATGGCCAGGTCGCTGACCAGCAGGGGGATGCCGTTGACCGCCTGCTTCAGGTGGCTGGCAATGGCCAGGAGCAGGCAGGGCAGGGTGGTGAGCAGCTGGGCGCACAGCAGGCTGTCGGTGAGGGTGGCCAGCAGCAGCTGGGCCAGCAGGAGCACCAGATAGGTGTACCCCGCCGCCTGGATGTGGCTTCCCATCCACGCCCAGGCCGCCGCCCCGTCCTGGAGCGTAACCAGCTGACACAGGTACACCCCCGCCAGGGGCAGCAGCACCATCAGCAGCGCCCGCCCCCGGGGGTCGGTGCGCCGGTACCAGCTCTGCCCCTCTCCGCCGCCCTCCAGCCGCTCCATGTGGCCTCTCCTCCTTTCGCTTGATCTTTTATTTTAGCAAAAACACGGGTCCGCCGCAAGGGCGGACCCGTGCTTTATTTGGTTTGGAAGGCATACCCGGGAGGCAGGGGCATCAGGGAAGAACCTTGCGCCAGTCCATGCGCACCCCTCCTTCTCATTCCGGCTCAGCCGAAATACACGTCCGCGCTTCCCATGCTGTTGGCAATCTTCAGCTGGTTGGGGCCGCCCTCCCGGCGGACGGAGCCGTACTGGGTGGAGCCGTCCAGATACAGATCACCCATGGTGACGTCCAGATCCAGACTGTAGGTGTCCAGGGACTGCCAGGTGGTGAGGTCCAGATCCCCCATGGACAGGGTGATATCCGTATTCCCCTGGAAATCCCCGTCCAGATACACGTCCCCCATGTCGTTTTTCACGGTGAGGGAGTCGGTTGTTGTGAGGGAGTACCCCGTCAGATCGCCCATGGACAGGGTGATATCGGCATCTGATGCCATCACGCTGTCCAGAGACACGTTCCCCAGGTCTGTGGACACGGTGAGGCTGTTTGCCGTGAAGCCCCCCAGCTCCACCTGCCCCATGGCGGTATGGATGTCCACGGCGTCCAGGGACGCATCTTCGGGGATTCCGATGGTCACGGCGGCCTCGTCGCCGGAGGTGAAGAATTCCATGGCACTCAGGGCCGTGCCGGTGATGCGCAGGGTGTCCCCGTCCATCTCATAGTCCAGCAGGGCGGCGTGCTCGCCGCTGAAGGAGAGGTCGTACTCCCCCGTGGGCATCACAGATACGTTGCCCATATCGAGCTCCACCTCAATCCTGGAAAAGGCCGGCACCTGAACCCAGCTCTCCGTGGCCGTCCCTTCGTCTGCCGCGACCTCCACATGAACCATAGGCGTCTCGGCCGCCACGGCGGAGCCGCCGCCGAAGGGCATGTTCAGATGGGTCTGGGCCCCCAGGGCGAAGCCCGTCAGGGCCAGCAGGCCGCCGGACATGGCCAGGAACGCCCCGGCCCCCAGGCACACTTTTGCAGGCAGGTTCATACCCGCGCCTCCCTTCTCATCAGCCAACGGTTCAGGGCCCCGGCCATGGCCCGGAAGCACAGGCCGCCCAGGGCGAAGCTGCCCGCGATCATCAGCAGGCCCACGCCGCTGGACAGCATGCCCATGCCGCAGAAGAACATCATGGTGGCCATGCCCGCGCTGAACAGCACCGAGAAGCCCGACCAGGCGGTGACAATGCCCACACCGATGGCCACCACGCCGCCGATGGCCACGCCGGCCACCACGCAGACCACCACAAAAGCCAGGGCCAGCACCACAATCACCGCCGCAATGATCAGCGGGATGGCGATGGGGGCGGCGCAGATGGCCAGCAGCACCTTCCACAGGGAGCTGTGCCCGCTCCCCCGGGTCGGGGGCGTCCGCTCCGCCGGAGTCTCCCGCACCCGGTTGGCCCCCAGGATGCGGCCCACCAGCTCCGCCGGGGTGCCCAGCTCCTGCACCACCCGGGCCTCCCCCGCCGGGCCCGCCTCGTCAAAGTACTCGGTATAATAGGCCACAATCCGCTCCAGCTCATCCGGGGGTGTCCGCCCGGTGAGCAGGGCCCGCAGCTGGGCCAGGTACTCGTCACGTGTCATACGCGCTCCGTCCTCTCCTTGAGTCTGGAGCCATTGTACCACGCTTTTCTGAAAGGGCAAACTGAAAGAAGATTAAAATTCCATAAAAATGGCCGCTGCCACCGCCGCCGCGGCCATGGTTTTATGCATTTTTACCTAAAATCATATATATTTTATGGGTTATCGGCCGTCCGGAGGCCGCGCATGCCTGCGCCGACAGTTCCTTCCGACTACGGAACATCCTGGTTTTTGCCACTTTGGGGTTGTAAAAAATCAGATTTTGATATATTATGTACGGTGCGAAATTTTGTTAAAGGTATCAGGTGACTTGCATGAGCCTTCGTATCGGTATTGACATCGGCTCCACCACCGTCAAGGTGGTGGTGCTGGACGAACAGAACAAGCTGCTGTTCCGCTCCTATGAGCGGCACTACTCCAAGGCCCGGGAGCGGGCGGCGGAGACCCTGCGCTCCATCCGTGACAAGCTGACCGGGCAGCAGGTCCGCATCGTGATCACCGGCTCCGCCGGCCTGGGCGTGGCCAAGGCGGCGGACATCGACTTTGTGCAGGAGGTGTACGCCACCGCCGCCGCCGTCAACCAGTACATACCCGACACCGACGCGGTGATCGAGCTGGGCGGCGAGGACGCCAAGATCATCTTCTTCGGCGGCGCCCTGGAGGAGCGGATGAACGGCTCCTGCGCCGGCGGCACCGGCGCCTTCATCGACCAGATGGCCACCCTCATGAACGTGAGCGTGGACGAGCTGGACGAGCTGAGCCTGAAGCACGAGAAGATCTATCCCATCGCCTCCCGCTGCGGCGTGTTCGCCAAGAGTGACATCCAGCCCATCCTCAACCAGGGCGGCCGCAAGGAGGATGTGGCGGCCTCCATCTTCCAGGCGGTGGTGGATCAGACCGTGGCCGGCCTCACCCAGGGCCGGGAGCTGAAGGGCAAGATCGTGTTCCTGGGCGGCCCCCTCCACTTCCTGAAGGGCCTGCGCCAGCGGTTTGTGGAGAGCCTCCAGCTGGACGAGGCCCACGCCATCTTCCCGGAGGACGGCGACTGCTTCGCCGGCATCGGCGCGGCCCTGTGCTCCTCCGACTACGCCGAGCGCCCCTTCGACGAGGTGCTGGAGCGGCTGGAGCAGAGCGTGGACAGCGTGGGCCTGGTGGACACCATGCCCCCCCTGTTTGACAGCCAGGCGGAGTACGATTCCTTCCTGGCCCGGCACAACGCCATGCATCCCCCCGAGGTGGACATTCACACCTACACCGGCGACGCCTGGCTGGGCATCGACGCCGGCTCCACCACCACCAAGATGGCCCTGATTACCGCCGACGGCGGGCTGCTCTACACCTACTACCACTCCAACCAGGGCAACCCGGTGGCCATTGTGCTGGAGCAGCTGAAGGAGATCTACTCCCTGTGCGGCGGCCGGATTACCATCAAGGGCGCCGCCGTCACCGGCTACGGCGAGGATCTGATCAAGAACGCCTTCTCCTGCGACGCCGGCCTGGTGGAGACGGTGGCCCACTACAGCGCCGCCCGCCACTTCAACCCCGACGTGGACTTCATCATCGACATCGGCGGCCAGGACATGAAGTGCTTCAAGATCCGCAACGGCGCGGTGGACTCCATCATGCTCAACGAGGCCTGCTCCTCCGGCTGCGGCTCCTTCATCGAGACCTTTGCCAAGGCCCTGGGCTACAGCATCGCAGACTTCGCCAAGCTGGGCCTGCTGGCCAAGCACCCGGTGAACCTGGGCTCCCGCTGCACCGTGTTCATGAACTCCAGCGTGAAGCAGGCCCAGAAGGACGGCGCCAGCGTGGAGGACATCTCCGCCGGCCTGTCCATCTCCATCGTGAAAAACGCGGTGTACAAGGTCATCCGGGCGGCCAACGCCGACGATCTGGGCCAGCACATCGTGGTGCAGGGCGGCACCTTCCACAACGACGCGGTGCTCCGGGCCTTTGAGCAGGAGCTGGGCCGGGAGGTCACCCGCCCCACCATCTCCGGCATCATGGGCGCCTTCGGCGCGGCCCTGTACGCCCGGGACCTCCACCTGGACAAGAGCACCCTCCTGGACGCCAAGGCCCTGGAGGCCTTCACCCACACCGCCAAGCCCGCCACCTGCAACCTGTGCACCAACCACTGCTCCCTCACCGTCAACACCTTCGACGGCGGGCGGCGCTTCATCTCGGGCAACCGCTGCTCCCGCCCCCTGGGCAAGGAGAAGGTGGAGAACCCCGACCTGATGCATTACAAATATAAAAAGCTCCGTGCCCTCCAGGGCAAGGGGAACGGAAACGGCGTCCGGGGCCGCATGGGCATCCCCTTCGGGCTGAACATGTACGAGAACCTGCCCTTCTGGTTCGAGTTCTTCACCCGCCTCAACTTCGAGGTGGTGCTCTCCCCCGAGTCCTCCCGCAAGCTGTACCTGAAAGGCCAGCACACCATCCCGTCGGACACGGTGTGCTACCCCGCCAAGCTGCTCCACGGCCATGTGGAGGCCCTGGTGGAGGAGGGTGTGGACGCCATCTGGTACCCCTGCATGTCCTACAACAACGACGAGGGCATCGGCGACAACCACTACAACTGCCCGGTGGTGGCCTACTACCCCGAGCTGCTGGCCGCCAACGTGCCCATGCTTAAGCAGACCAAGTTCCTCAACCCCTATGTGGGGCTGTGGCGGCACAAGGACTTTACCAAGCGCATCGCCCAGCTCATGGAGGAGCACTTCTCCATCCCCAAGCGGGAGACCGAGGCGGCGGCCAAGGCGGCCTATGAGGCCTACGACGCCTACGTCCACGACGTGCGGGAGACCGGGAAGCAGTACATCGACTACGCCCGGGCCCACAACATGCCCATCATCGTGGCCTGCGGCCGGCCCTACCACATCGATCCGGAGATCAACCACGGCATCAACGATCTGATCACCTCCTTCGGCTTCGTGCTGGTCACGGAGGACGCCCTGAGCTATCTGGAGGGCTACGCCCCCCGGAAGGTGCTCAACCAGTGGACCTTCCAGAGCCGGATGTACAACGCCGCCCGGTATGTGTGCACCCAGCCCGACATGCAGGTGGTGCAGCTGGTCTCCTTCGGCTGCGGCACCGACGCCATCACCACCGACGAGATGCGGGACATCCTGGAGGAGGGCGGCAAGCTGTACACCCAGCTGAAGATCGACGACATCAGCAACCTGGGCGCGGTGAAGATCCGCGTCCGCTCCCTCATGGCCGCCATGGATGCCCGCAAGGCCCAGCAGGCCGCCAACGGCTGATCGATATGACACGACAGGAACTGGACGCCGTCATCGACGGGCAGCTAGCCGCCGACCTGGGCCTGGAGCCGGACGTGTGGGACGCCCCCGGCCGGGTCACCGTGGCCCCCTGGCGGGAGGATTCCCGCCGGCGGCGCTACCGGGCGGGGCACCCCTTCTTCCTGGGGCACATCCGCCGGGGTGCGGCGGCCTTCGCCGTCCACGAATGCCTGCTCCCCTGGGCCCGGGAGCACCTGACTAAGCTGGAGCCGGAGTGGTGCCTGGACTACGCCTGCCTGAAGCAGATGGACGACGCCCTGCGCCCCTGGGGCTGGACGGTCAACAACGCCCACCCCTTCTTCGCCCCCGATATGACCTGCCCCCCGGCCAGCGCGGAATTTCCCGCGGCCTGGTATGAACAGGCGGAGCTGGAGCGGTTTCGGGGGGACGGCCGGTGGACGGACGCCCTGGCCTTCCAGCCCGACTTTCCGGACATGCTGGCGGTGGCCGCCCTGGACGAAGGGGGACAGCCCGTCGGCATGGCGGGGGCCAGCCGGGACGGGGAGCGGCTGTGGCAGATCGGCGTCAATGTGCTGCCGCCCCACCGTGGGCAGGGTCTGGCCGCCGGGCTCACCGCCCTGCTGAAGGACGAGCTGCTCCGCCGGGGGATCGTTCCCTTCTACGGCACCGCCCAGAGCCATATCTTCTCTCTGAACACCGCCCGGAACGCCGGCTTCCGCCCCGCCTGGGCGGAGGTATGGGCCAGGCCCCTGTAAGCGGCGTTTCGCCCGTTTCCCTGTACTTCCAACGAAAGGATCCAATTTCTATGGCAGAACTGGTATACGACAAAACCGGCCGCCTTCTCTTCACCAAGGAGATGAAGGAGGAGTACACCATCCTCTTCCCCACCATGCTGCCGGTTCACTTCGGGCTCATGGCCCGGATTCTGGAGACCGAGGGCTTTAAGGTGGAGATGCTTACCACCAACCACCGGGGCATCGTGGACGAGGGCCTCAAGTACGTCCACAACGACACCTGCTACCCCGCCCTGCTGGTGATCGGTCAGCTCATCGACGCCATCAAGAGCGGTAAGTACGACCTGCACAAGGTGGCCCTGATGATCACCCAGACCGGCGGCGGGTGCCGGGCCTCCAACTACATCCACCTGCTGCGCAAGG
>NZ_JAHZDL010000027.1:0-26059 GCF_019422385.1 Flavonifractor sp. | reverse complement strand
ACCTTCATGGCCTGGTTCTTCTGCGGGGTGTCCCTCTACCGGGACGCCCGGCTGGTGGAGGGCTTTCCCGCCAAACCCATCCCCTTTGAGGCGCGCAGGCCGGGGGATCTGCTCTACTTTCCCGGCCACATCGCCCTCTGCCTGGGGGGTGACAGGTATATCCACTCCACCGCAAAGGTGGGCAGCGACGGGGTGGTGATCAACAGCCTCAACCCGGCTGATCCGGATTTCCGGGCGGATCTGCGGGAGAAGCTGCTGGCCGTGGGCAGCGTGTTCCCCCTCCTGTAGGGGCGGATAGCATCCGCCCCTACAGCGCGGGCAGGCGGGTCATGGAGGTGACCACGCCCAGCTCCACTGTGAGCTGAAGGGTGGGCCGGTCGATATTTGCCACCGATGGATAGGCCGCTTCGATGTCAGCCATGTACTCCTTCAGAAATTCGTCCGTGCTGCCGCGATAGGCCGTGCCATCCGCCTGAAACAGGGCCACATCCTCCTTGTATTGGTAGCCAACGTATTCGCCGGTGACATCCATTTGCAGCAGGGAAAACTCCACCTCTTGTTCGCTGCGGCTCATCCGCTGTGTTTCTGTATCCAACTGATAGGCGTATGCGCTGAAAGCGGCGATGGTACCGTCACCCATCGCAGCCGTAATGCCTTGAATAAAACGGATGTAATAGGTGCCGTCCGGCAGCCCTCGCGCCAGAATCTTCGCCACCTGCCCGTCCTCCCGGACGGTCAGGGTGCAGTTCAGGCCCCAGCTGCCCATGGGATCGATCTGCCGGGCCAGGGCCTCCAGATCCACCGCGCCGTCAAGCACCGCCGCCTCGATCCAGTTGCTGTCCGCCCCCACGTTCCCGTCATCCACAGCGTAGGTGAGGGTGCCCGCCTCCGGGTCCACACCGTGGATCACGGCCTGGAGCTCCGTCAAGTCCGTGGACAAATTGGCGGTGTACCAGGTCATGGCGGTGATCTCGCCGCCGGTTACCTCCACCTCCAGCACCATGGGGTAATAGGAGGAGAGCATCGACCACATCAAAAAGTCACTGAGCCCGTTGTCCCCGTGATTGCCCAGCTCCACATCCTCCGCCACCGGGAGGGTCACCGAATCCCCCTGATAGGGATCCCCGCCGGTGATGGTCATGGTGTCCGGATCCAGCTCCACCAGGATCAAACTCAGCTCCGAGCCGTCCTCACCGGCCGCCCACCAGTTCATGGTGGGCAGGGTGGCCCAGTAGGTGCCGTCGGCCAGCTCGTCAGGGCCGATGACCTCCCCCAGCGGCGTGCCTGTGGGCGGCGTGGTCTCCTCCGGGGTCTCGCTCTGCCGGCAGGCCACCAGGGAGCCCCCCAGCAGGGCGGCGCACAGCACCAACACCAGGGCGAGCCGCCCCCGCCGGGCGGGCGCGGCGGATGCCAGGGCCCGGAACCGCTCCTTGAGACCCCGGACGCCGCCGGCGAACTGGCTGGTCAGCGGCGCCGCCGGCCGGGCGGACACGAAGGACAGCAGGGCCGCGCCGTAGCCCTGCCGCCAGCCCTCGTCCCTTCCGGCCAGGGCGGCGGCGTCGCAGCAGATCTCCACGTCCCGCTCCGCCGAGCGGCGGAGGGCCCACACCATGGGGTTGAACCAGTGGAGGGCGCACACCCACAGCAGCAGGGCCTTGTACCACAGGTCGCGGCGTTTGGCGTGGGCGGCCTCGTGGGCCAGGGCGTAGGCCCGCTTCTCCCCCGTCAGGCCCTCGGGCAGCAGGATGCGGGGCCGCATCAGCCCCACCAGCACCGGGGCGGACAGGAGGGCGCAGCTCTTCACCGGGATGCCCTCATACTCCCCCGCCGGGGCACTCCACCGGCGGGTGTGCCGCCGGAAGGCGGCGTACCGGGTCAGCTGGACCGCCAGCACCCCGGCGGCCCCGGCGCACCACACGCAAAAGGCCAGCTCCGCCAGGGTGAGGGAGAAACCGGGGGCAGGCGCTTCCGCCTGGGCCATACCGGCTTGGCCGCCATTTGACGCCCCCTCCGCCGGGTGGGCGGCGAACTCCACCCCCTGGAAGCCCTCCGCCCCCTCGTCCACCCAGGCGGCGGACAGCTCCACCGGGGCGGGAGCCTCCAGCGTCACCGGGGCCCGGGGCAGGGGAATGTTGAGGGGCACCGCCAGCCGCAGGGCCACCAGCAGCCAGGCCCAGTACCGCCACTGGGGCCGGAAGCGGCGCTTCCACACCGGGGAGAGGGCCAGCAGCAGGGCGGCCACCGCCCCCATGGTGAGGCTCACCTCAAACAGGGAAAACAGGAAGTCACGCACCGCCGTCCCCTCCCCTCAGAATTTCCTCCAGCTCCGCCAGATCCTTCTGTGAGATGGCCTTGCTGTCCATCAGCGCGGCCACCAGGCTGGGCAGGGAGCCGCCGTGGAGCTTTTGGAGAAATTCCCGGCTCTCTGCGGCCAGATAGTCCTCCCGGCGCACCAGCGGGGTGTAGAGGTTGCTCCGCCCGTCCTTGTCCCGGCGGACAAAGCCCCGCTCCTCCAGCCGGGAGAGCAGTTTGAGCAGGGTGGGCATCCGCCAGCGCTTCCCCGCCAGGGCCTCCATCAGCTCGCCGGAGGAGGCGGGGTAGGCCTTCTGCGCCCACAGGGCCTGCATGACCTCCAGCTCCGCATCGGGCAGCCGCTCCAGCACGTCCATGGTCATCCCTCCAATTAGACATTCGTCTTATTTCTGTTTCCATTTTACAACTGTCTAATTATTTTGTCAAGGGAAACCCGGCCTAATCAAAATGCCGCCCGTACGGGCGGCATTTTGATTAGGGTGACGCTTCCGGACAAAGCCGTCACGTCTCCTCCAGAGGGAAGAAGCCCCGCAGGACAAAGAGGCTGACGGCGATCACCACCCGCGTCCCCAGCCAGGACAGGAGCAGCAGGACGGCCGGCAGCTGCACCCATGCCTCCTCCGCCGGCAGGGGAAGAATTGACAACAGGGTGACCGCGATCTGCAGCACCGCGTCGATATTGCGGCACAGCCGCAGGCGGCAGGCCAGCACCGGGGTATTTCCCGGCCCGTCGGCCAGCAGGGCCAGGTCGGTGAGCAGCTGGAAGTGGAAGTAGAGGGCCACGCAGGCGACCAGGGCGGAGAGCAGAAAGAACCGGCCGGTGAGCTCGGAGCCGGAGAGGGGGAGGGCCAGCCAATCCACCAGGGACGCCGCCCCCAGCAGGACGCAGAAGGGCTTCAACAGGGGGAGATCCCGCAGCTCCCCGGCCAGCATGCCGATGGCGATGAAAATAAGCAGATAGCCCACCCAATCCGGCAGCAGATCCAGGCCGCCATTGATGCGGAAATTCAGAAGGATAAGCAGATAGGCCCAGGCGATCCGGCTCAGGGCATGGCGGATATTTTGGTTGTTCACGGCGTCACCTCCTGGGGATAGGCGGTGCAGGTGTAGGCCTGGCCGTTGTAGGTGAACTCCAGGGCCAGGGCGGCGGGCATGGCCACTTGGCCTGTGCCGTCACTGTCATAGGTGCCGGAGCGCTCCAGGAGAGGATCCTCATCCAGTCCGCCGGGGACCAGGGTATATTGACAACGGGCCTCCAGCAGAGCCTGCGCCGGGTCGGCGGGCTGTGCCATGGGAACCAGCCTCACCGGGAGATCCACGGCCTCCCCGGTGTCCTTGCGCGTGACGCGGAGGCCATAGCCGTCCCAAACTATGGTGAAGCCGGTGTGGAGCCGGGGCAGCGGCTCCAGCCAGTTGGATGAGAGCCAGGTGGCAAGTTCGGATCTGGCGGTGGAGACGGTTCGGTCAATCCCCAGCTGCAGCTGGACTTCCACTTCGATCCGGAGATCCACCGTTTCCGCCGCGTAGGTGGTATATGGGGCCGCCGGGTTGTGGCAGAGAAATTCCGAAACTGGAGAGCTCCGCCAGATCTCCAGTTCGGACAGGGGCTCCACCGTCCAGGATTCTCCGTCGGGCCTCACCACTATCGTCTGATAGACCATACCGAAGGTGGCATCCTCTGACAGGGGCAGAAAAAAGAGCGTCCCCGTATAGCCGCCCGCCCCGTCGGACAGGAGGTTCACCACCGACCAATCCGCCTGCCAGGCGGGGCGGCTCCAGGTGTAGCCCAGCTCCCAGAAGGGGGAGGCCTCCAGCTCCACCTCCTCGTATGGGGCCAGTCCGGTCTGCCAGGCATGTTCCCGCACCCCCTCCGGCAGCACCATGGAGAGGTAGACCGGGCTGTCGCACAGAATGGCCTTGGTGTAGGTGTCCAGAGCCCCGGCCACGGTGGTGGGCCGGTTGAGCTGGGCCCGGGCCAGGGCGAGCGCGCCCCGGTCGGTCCCGCCGGGCACCTCCACCGCGCCGCTGACGCCCCCCAGGCAGGTGACGGCCAGCACCACCGCCACCCCCACGGAGGCCAGGGCCATGCCGGAGGGGTAGCGCTTGAACCGGGCGATGGCGGCGATGCGCCGCTTGATGTTCTGCCCGCCGTTGGCCATGGAGGAGGTGCCGGGGGCGCGGGCGTGCCGGTCGTCGGCCATGGACAGGAGGATCACGCCGTAGGCCCGCCGCTCCTCCCCCTCCAGCCGCTCCAGCACCCGCTGGTCGCACAGGGCTTCACAGTCGTTCTGCATCCGGTCGCAGCAGATCCACACCAGGGGGTTGCACCAGTGCAGGCACCGGAGGGCGCACACCCCCACCCCGGCCCACACGTCGCTGTATTTCAGGTGGAGCAGCTCGTGGAGGAGCACCTTGTCGTCCACCGCCCGGTCGGGGAGCACCAGCACCGGAGCCAGGGGGCCGCACACGAAGGCGCTCTCCAGCCCTGGCAGCACCACCACCCGCCGTGGGGCCTTCAGCCCGTACCGGGCCGCCACCCCCTCCACCTGCCCCAGTGTCTCCGGCGCGGGGGCCGCGCCCCGCCGGAGGGCGGCGCGCAGGCGGAGATAGGACAGGAAAAACCACAGGGCCAGCAGAAGCACCCCGGCGGCGTAGAGATAAAAAAGCACATCGGTGACGCTCCCCGGCGCGGGCAGGCTGCGGGGGAACAGGGGCACCGGGGCCGTCACCGCCGCCGGGGTATAGAGGTCGGTGAGGGCGGAGGAGAGGCGCCCCTCCGCGGCCATCCGGGCCGCCTCCAGAACCACCTGTCCACCGGGCACCAGGGTGCGGCCCAGCAGGCCGGCGGGCACCAGGGCCCGCAGGGCCAGGATGGCCCACACCCCATACTGCCACCGGGGGGAGAGCTTGTCCAGAAAGAGCCGCTTGGCAATCAGCAGCACCGCCGCCGCCACCGACACGGCCAGGGTCTGATAGAGAAACGACCAGAGGTTGTCCACGCCTCACACCTCCATCTCGTCCAGCAGACGGCGCAGCTCCTCCCGCTCCTGGGCGGTGAGGGCGCCGTCCCGCACAAAGGCGGCCACCAGCTTGCCCGCCGAGCCCTGGTATACCCGATCCAGCAGGCCCTGCCGCTCGGCGGCGGCCCAGTCCTCCCGGCGCACCGCCGGGCGGTAGCGGTGGGGGGAGGCGCCTTTGTCGATGGTGACCAGGCCCTTGGCCTCCATGCGGGTGAGGTAGGTGAGCACGGTGCTGCGGCTCCAGCCGGTGGACGGCCGCAGGGCGTCCACCGCCGCCCCCAGGGACAGCCCGTCGTCCCCGGCGGCCCACAGGGCGTCCAGCACCCGCCACTCCTTGTCGCTCAGCTTCATGAGAACCCCTCCTACAGTTGTCGCATCTACAAGAAGATCCTACACCTGTAGGACATCTCTGTCAAGGGACGCCGTGAAATTTGCCAAAATGGGAAAAAAGCCTTTGAGGGCGGGCCGGAATGTGGTAGAATATCCCTTGAGTGAATTTGCCACAGGAGAGGAAGGAAAGCATGGACAGGATCGGCTTTGACAATCAGAAATACCTGGAGCTCCAGTCCGCCCATATCCGGGAGCGCATCGGCCAGTTCGGCAACAAGCTCTATCTGGAATTCGGCGGCAAGCTTTTTGACGACTACCACGCCTCCCGGGTGCTGCCCGGGTTCGAGCCGGACAGCAAGATCCGCATGCTCAAGGAGCTGCGGGACTCGGTGGAGATCGTCATCGCCATCTGTGCCAGCGACATCGAAAAAAACAAGATCCGGGGCGACCTGGGCATCACCTACGATGTGGATGTGCTCCGCCTGATCGACGCCTTCCGGGGGGAGGGCCTGCTGGTGGGCGGCGTGGTGGTCACCCAGTACGCCGGCCAGCCCGCCGCCGACGCCTTCCAGCGCCGGATGGAGAGCCTGGGGGTCAAAACCTGCCGGCATTACCCCATCGCCGGCTACCCCCACAATACAAGCCTCATCGTCAGCGACGAGGGCTACGGCAAAAACGACTATATCGAGACCAGCCGCCCCCTGGTGGTGGTCACCGCCCCCGGCCCGGGCAGCGGCAAGATGGCCGTCTGCCTGTCTCAGCTCTACCACGAGTACAAGCGGGGGGTGAAGGCGGGCTACGCCAAGTTTGAGACCTTCCCCATCTGGAACCTGCCCCTCCAGCACCCGGTGAACCTGGCCTACGAGGCCGCCACCGCCGATCTGGGGGACGTGAACATGATCGACCCCTTCCATCTGGCCGCCTATGGGGAGACCACGGTGAACTACAACCGGGACGTGGAGATCTTCCCGGTGCTCTCCGCCATGTTTGAGAAGATCATGGGGGAGTGCCCCTACAAGTCCCCCACCGACATGGGGGTGAACATGGCGGGCAACTGCATCGTGGACGACGAGGCGGTGTGCGCCGCCGCCCGGCAGGAGATCGTCCGCCGGTACTATACCGCCCTGTGCGACCGCCGCATGGGCGCCGCCGACGACGAGCTGGTGAACAAGCTGGAGCTGGTGATGCAGCAGGCCCACGTGGACGTGTCCATCCGCCCGGTGGTGGCCGCCGCCGCCCAGGTGGCCGAGGAGACCGGCAAGCCCGCCGGCGCCATCGAGCTGCCCGACGGAGAGGTGGTCACCGGAAAGACCACCGATCTCATGGGCGCCTCCTCCTCCACCCTGCTCAACGCCCTCAAGCGCCTGGCGGGCATCGACCATGAGCACCATCTCATCTCCCGGGAGGCCATCGAGCCCATCCAGGCCGTGAAGGTCAACCACTTGGGCTCCGTCAACCCCCGGCTCCACTCCGACGAGATCCTCATCGCCCTGGCCATCTCCGCCACCACCAACCCCCTGGCACGCCGGGCCCTGGAGCAGCTCTCCACCCTGCGGGGGTGTGAGGCCCACTCCACCGTGATCCTCTCCCCGGCGGATACCGGCACCTACAGCCGCCTGGGGCTCCGCCTCACCTGCGAGCCCCAGTATGAGACCAACAAGCTCTACCACAAGTGACCCAAAGGCCCGTCCGCGTCTGCGGACGGGCCTTTTGTGCAATATGCAGGAATTGAGCGTGCTGCTTGCAAAATGCCTTGACGGGGCGGGGACAGAGGGGTACAATAAGTCGGATTTGATTTTAGAAAACGGGGCAAGGGGGCTCCGGGACAAGGGCGTCCGAAAATGGGAGGTATCCGTATGGCAAAGTTTATTTTCGTCACCGGCGGCGTGGTGTCCGGCCTGGGCAAGGGCATCGCGGCGGCGTCCCTGGGCCGCCTGCTCAAGCAGCGGGGCCTGAAGGTGAAGGTACAGAAGCTGGATCCCTATCTGAACGTGGATCCGGGCACCATGAACCCCTATCAGCACGGGGAGGTGTTCGTCACCGACGACGGGGCGGAGACCGACCTGGATCTGGGCCACTACGAGCGGTTCATTGACGAGAATCTCACCGTCCACTCCTCCGTGTCCTCCGGCCGGGTGTACTGGAACGTGCTCAACCGGGAGCGGGCGGGGGACTACCTGGGGGGCACGGTGCAGATCATCCCCCACATCACCGGCGAGATCAAGCGGAACATCTACCAGCTGGATACCGAGGACACCGACGTGGCCATTGTGGAGATCGGCGGCACCGTGGGCGACATCGAGTCCCAGCCCTTCCTGGAGGCCATCCGCCAGGTGGCCGCCGAGCGGGGCCGCCACAACGTCATGTTCGTCCACGTGTCCCTCATCGTGGCCATCCCCGGCTCCGGGGAGCTGAAGAGCAAGCCCACCCAGCACTCGGCCAAGGAGCTTTTAAGCCTGGGCATCCAGCCCGACGTGATCCTCTGCCGCTCCGACGCCCCGGTGCCCGGCGAGATCCTGGACAAGATCGCCCTGTTCTGCAACATCCCCCGGGAGTGTGCCATCCCCAACCTCACCGCCTCCATCCTCTACGAGGTGCCCCTCCTGCTGGAGAAGGCGGGCCTGGCCGACGCGGTGGTGCGGCGGCTGGGGCTGATCTGCCACGCCCCCGACCTGACGGAATGGGCCACCATGGTTCACCGGGCCAAACACCCGGAGGGGCGGGTGGAGATCGCCCTGGTGGGCAAGTACGTGGGGCTCCACGACGCCTACCTGTCGGTGGTGGAGGCCCTGACCCACGGCGGCATCGCCAACCGGGTGCAGGTGGACATCCGCTGGGTGGACTCGGAGCAGCTCACCGACGACAACGCCGGGGAGATCCTGTCCGGCTGCGGCGGCGTGATCGTCCCCGGCGGCTTCGGCGGCCGTGGGGTGGAGGGCATGATCTCCGCCATCCGCTGGGCCCGGGAGAACCGGGTGCCCTTCTTCGGCGTCTGCCTGGGCATGCAGATGGCGGTGGTGGAGTTCGCCCGCCACGGGGCGGGGCTGGCCGGCGCCCACTCCAGCGAACTGGCCGACACCCCCTATCCGGTGATCGACCTGATGCCCGACCAGCGGGATGTCACTGCCAAGGGGGGCACCATGCGCCTGGGGGCCTATCCCTGCCGCATCACCGAGGCCGAGGGCCCGGTGGCTGCCGCCTACGGCGGGCCGGAGATCTCCGAGCGCCACCGCCACCGCTACGAGTTCAACAACCAGTACCGGGAGACCCTGGAGGCCGCGGGCCTCCGCCTGGCGGGCCTGTCCCCCGACGGCCGGCTGGTGGAGATTGTGGATCTGCCGGAGCACCCCTGGTTCGTGGGCGTCCAGTTCCACCCGGAGTTCAAGAGCAGGCCCAACCGGGCCCACCCCCTCTTCCGGGACTTCGTCCGCGCGGCCAAGGAGCACAATAAGTAAACAGATACGGGTACATGCAAGGGCCGGGCTGAAAACAGCCCGGCCCCGGTGCGTATTGGGTTAGTCGGCCTCGTCCTGCATCGCCGCGTCGTCGCAAAGTCCGCTTTGTTTCATTTCCACCGACAGGCGGAAATGAAACACGCTTCCTTGCTCCTCCTCTCCCCACACAACCCGCTGTGCTGGGCTTGTGTGGGGGCCCCATTGAATGGGCCCCCGAGGACACGCCGACTGCCGCCGGGAAAGAACGGGCCGGGCTGAAAACAGCCCGGCCCTTGTGCGTATTTGGTTAGTCGGCCTCGTCCTGCATGGCTTTGGCCGCTTCAATCGCTTTCTCCTGGGCGGCGGGCGGCGCGTCCTCGTAGCGGACGAAGTGGAAGGTGAAGGAGCCGCGGCCCTGGGTCATGGAGCGCAGGTCGATGGCGTAGCGGCCCATCTCGGCCATGGGCACCTCGGCCTCCACGATCTGGTTGCCCTCGCCGTCGGGGTTCATGCCCATGACACGGCCCCGGCGCTTGTTCAGATCGCCGATGACGTCGCCCATGTAACTGTCGGGGATGGTGACCTTCAGTTCGCCGATGGGCTCCAGCAGCACGGGGCTGGCCTGGGGCATACCGGCCTTGTAGGCCAGCTGCACGGCGGTCTTGAACGCCATTTCGGAGGAGTCCACCGGGTGGTAGGAGCCGTCGAACAGGGTGGCCTTCAGGTACACCACCGGGTAGCCGGCCAGCACGCCGTGCTGCACGGCCTCCCGCATGCCCTTCTCCACGGCGGGGAAGTAGTTCTTGGGCACGGCGCCGCCCACGACCTCCTCGCAGAACTGGAGCTCCTCGGTGTCGCCGGGCTCGAAGCGCATCCACACGTCGCCGAACTGGCCGTGGCCGCCGGTCTGCTTCTTGTGGCGGCCCTGCACCTCCACCTTCTTGCGGATCTTCTCCCGGTAGGCCACACGGGGCTCGGAGAGCTCCGCGTCCACGCCGAAGCGGCTCTTCAGGCGGGAGAGGATCACGTCCATCTGCATGTCGCCGGTGCCGGAGACCACCATCTGGTGGGTCTCAGCGTTGTTGACCCAGTTGAAGGTCAGATCCTCCTCATTCAGGCGGGTGAGGCCGGCGGCGATCTTGTCCTCCTGGCCCTTGGTCTTGGGGGTGATGGCCACGGAGTAGCAGGGCTCGGGGAAGGGGATGGCCTCCAGCTTGACCACCTTGCGGGGGTCGGACAGGGAGTCGCCGGTCTTCACCTTGTCCATCTTGCCGATGGCGCCGATGTCGCCGCACTCCAGCTCCTTGACCTCCTCGGCCTTCTTGCCCTTCATGACGTACAGGCGGCCCAGCTTCTCGGTGGCGCCGGTGCGGGCGTTGATCATCTGCATATCCGGCTTGATGTTGCCCGACATGACCTTCACATAGGAGTACTTGCCGTACTGGTCGGAGACGGTCTTCCACACGTAGGCCACGGGCAGGGCGCCGGGGAAGGGCACGAACTCGTCCAGCTCGCCCTTCTCGTTCTCGCCCATGAGGGGCCGGCCCTCCAGGGGGGAGGGGAGCAGCTCCACAATGATGTCCAGCAGCATGCGGGTGCCCAGGCCGGTGACGGCGGAGCCGCACACCACGGGGAACAGGGACAGATCCTTCACGCCGGCCCGCAGGCCCTGGATCATCTCGGCGTAGGTGAAGTCCTCGCCGGAGAAGTACTTGTCCATCAGCTCCTCGCTGGTCTCGGCCACGGACTCCTTCAGGGCGTCGTACAGCTCGTCCAGCACGGGCTTCTTGTCGTCGGGCACGTCGATCTCGATGCGCTCGCCCTTGGGGCCGGCCTCGAAGGCCCGCTTGTGGAGCACGTCAATGAAGCCGATGACCTTCTTGTCCGCGTCCCAGATGGGGGCCACCACGGGGGCGATGTTCTTGCCGAACCGCTCCCGCAGGGTCTCAAAGGCGGCGTTGTAGTCGGAGTTGTCCTCGTCGGTCTTGGAGATATAGAGCAGCCGGGGCAGCTTGCGCTGCTCGCACAGCTTCCACGCCTTCTCGGCGCCCACGCTCATGCCCGCCTTGGCGGAGCAGACGATGATGGCCGCGTCGGACACCTGGAGGGCCTCGATCACCTCGCCCACGAAGTCGAAGTAGCCCGGGGTGTCCAGCACGTTGATCTTACAGCCGTTATACTCAATGGGGGCCACCGCGGTGGAGATGGAAATCTGACGGCGGGTCTCCTCGGGATCGTAATCACAAACGGTGTTGCCGTCCACGGGGTTGCCCAGCCGGACGGTGCCACCGGTCAAATACAGCATGCTCTCGGCCAGGGAGGTCTTGCCGTTCCCGCCGTGGCCCAGCAGGCAGACGTTGCGGATATTTTGTACGGAATAGCTCATAACTTTGTTTCCTCTCCTTACATTTGAGATCGTCAGCAGCGGCCCCAGGTCTTATTTGAAACATATCAACATGCCCAATCGACGGGCCTTTTGTCCTCTGGACGGCGCAATTTTCTCTTGAAATCCGTCAGGATTCCTGCGAAAAAACTGCTTGCCAGCGGCCCAAAACCCCTCGCCGCTGGGCACATTGCCAATTTTCAAACAAGCCCGAAACGATCAGCAGGACTGCTGTTGTTCATTATACATTAAATCAAACCGACTTACAACTGAAATTTTAGAAAAACCGCGCAAAATTCCCCACCGCTGATGCGGCGGGGAATTTCATGGAGCGGGGGATTAGGGAAGGCGGATGGTTTCCCTGCTAAAAGTCATTGGTTCTGGAGATTCCGGAGGGAGCGGACGATCGATTTTTCTAATGCAATATCAAAAATGAATAAATATACTAATTTCTCCCACAAATGCCAAAGATTATATTGATATTAATGCGGTTTATAAGTATAATGCAACCGTGTTGTGAAAAAATAAGGGAGAGATATCTATGTTCAAACGCTTTACCAATGGGTGTGTCCGGGTTGTGAACCGATGGCTTCCGGATCCGTTCCTGTTCGCCGTCATCCTGACCGCGGTAGTCTTCATCGGCGCCATGATCGGCACCCAGCAGGGGCCGCTGGAACTGGTATGGGCCTGGGGCGGCCAGGGAGGGGATTCCTCTGACGGCTTCTGGGGTCTGCTGTCCTTCTCCATGCAGATGGCCCTGGTTCTGGTGCTGGGTTCTGCCATGGCATCCGCCAAGGCCTGTAAGCGGGCCCTGGCCGCCATCGCCACCCTGGCCCGCGACAAGAAAAGCGCCATTTTGGTGACCACCTTCGTATCCACCATCTGCTGCTGGCTCAACTGGGGCTTCGGCCTGATCGCCGGCGCCTTGCTGGCCAAAGAGGTGGCCCGCCGTGTGGAGGACGTGGACTACCCCCTGCTGATCGCCTCCGCCTACTCCGGCTTCGTGATCTGGCACGCGGGCCTGTCCGGCTCCATCCCCCTGCAGATCGGAGCCCAGGGCGGCACTGACATTCTGGGTGTGAACTACTACGCCGGCACTATGGATACCATTTTCCACCCGGTCAACCTGGGCATGGTCATTGTGATCCTGCTCCTCATGCCCCTGGTCAACTACGCCATGCATCCTGACGCCGCCCACACCATCGCGGTGGATCCCGCTCTGCTGGCGGAGGAAGAGGAGAAGCTGTACAAGATTGAGACTCCCGCCGACAAGATGGAGCACAGCCGCATCCTGTGGGTGATCACCCTGGTGCTGGGCTTCGCCTACATCGTGTACTACTTTGTTCAGAAGGGCTTTAACCTGGATCTGAACATCGTCAATATGATCTTCCTGTTTCTGGGCATCCTGCTCCACGGCGACCTGCGCAAGTACGTGGATGCCATTGCTGACGCCGCCTCCGGTGCCGCCGGCATCCTGCTCCAGTTCCCCTTTTATGCCGGCATCATGGGCCTGATGGTGGCCCAAAACCCTGAGACCAGCGTGTCTCTGGCCGGCATCATCGCTAACTTCTTCACCAACATCTCCAACGACATCACCTTCCCCGTGCTCACCTTCCTGTCCGCCGGCCTGATCAACTTCTTCGTGCCCTCCGGCGGCGGCCAGTGGGCCGTGCAGGCCCCCATCGTCATGCCCGCCGCCACCGAGATGGGCATCGAGTACGGCCGGGCCGCCATGGCCATCGCCTGGGGCGACCAGTGGACCAACATGATCCAGCCCTTCTGGGCGCTGCCTGCTCTGGGCATCGCCGGCCTGTCCGCCCGCAACATCATGGGCTACCTGGTGATTGTCACTATCTTCACCGGCCTGGTGGCCTGCGGAGGCTTCCTGATCTGGGGCGCCTTTTTCTGACATGACATATCAAGTTGAATCGTGATTCACAACACATTTGTGGCCGCCTCATATGAGGCGGCCGCTTTTTACAGGGCTCATCCTGCAAAATATTCATATCTTTAACTGACAGACGCAGATACTGTGTGCCGCAGGTCGGTAACACATCCGCTCATTGCTTGAAAAGATGCTTCGGAATGGTCCCTTCCTGCTAAAATACGCTCCGGCGGCGGCATCTGGCACCGGCAGGAGAAAAAGAGACAAAAATTTCTCTGTACAGCCAGTAATGAGTTGTGAAAAATTGACAAAGAAGGGCGGATGTGGCATAATACAGAGAGATATTTTTTGAGAGAAGGAGTTGTCCCGTATGAAGCACGCCCCTCGCCTCACCGCCCTGCTGCTGATCCTGGCACTCCTGACGGGCCTGCTGCCCGCGGCCTCCGCCGCATCTCAGCCCGCCGAGCCCCGCATCGCCGCCGACAGTGCCATCGTCATCGACTACGACACCGGCGAGACCCTGTATGAAAAGGACGCGGACACCATGCGCGTCCCCGCCTCCATGACCAAGGTGATGACCGCCTACATCATCTTCGAGGAGCTGGAGGCCGGTAATCTGACCCTGGACACTCTGGTGCCCATCAGCAATTTCGCCGCCCAGATCTCCCGCAACCAGGCCAGCTATCCCACCGCCGTGCCCCTGCCCTACGGCGGCAGCCTGACGGTGGACACCCTGCTCAGGCTGATCCTGATCCCGTCGGCCTCCGCCAGCTGCGTGGCCATGGCCGAGTACATCTCCGGCACCGAGGCGGCCTTTGTCCAGCGGATGAACGCCACCGCCCAGCGCCTGGGCATGACCGCCCAGTACCGGAACTGCCACGGGGCCCACGTCCACTACCTCACCGCCCGCTCCCAGGCCATTCTGGTGCGGGAGTTTATCCGCCGCTTCCCCCAGATCCTGGACTACACCTCCGCCACCTCTGTCACCTTCAACGGGACGACCTACCCCAACACCAACCAGCTGCTGCCCGGCCTGGCCTTCGAGTATGAGGGGGCCGACGGCTTCAAGACCGGCACCATCACATCCGCCGGCTACTGTCTCAGCGCCACCGCCAAGCGGGACGGGCGGCGCATCATCAGTGTGGTGATGCACTCGGACAACAACACCACCCGCCACACCGACAGCACCGCCCTGCTGGACTACGGCTTTGCCAAGCTGGCCACCGACGCCCCCTACATCGACACCGCCTTCCACTGGTCGTGGCAGGCGGTGGAGGAGCTGGACGCGCTTGGGGCGGAGCTCCACCCCAGCGGGGAGCAGTTCCGCCCCGACCAGGCCGTCACCCGGGCGGAGTTCACCGCCATGCTGTACAGCGCCCTGGCGGCGGACGGCCAGCTGCCCCCGCTGCCCGGGCCAGAGGAGAGCGCCCAGCCCGCGGAGACCGCCCCGCCGGAGGATACCGCCGGGGAGCCGGAGCAGCCTGCCCCCGAGCCGGAGCCCCCGTTCGCCGATATCGACGACCACTGGGCCCAGGCGTACATCGAGGAGGCCGCCGCCCTGGGATTGGTGGAGGGCGACCAGTACGGCCGCTTCAACCCCGACTCCGCCCTCACCCGCCAGGACATGATGGTGCTGGTGGACAACTTTGTGGAGCTGCCCGAGGCCAACGGCCTGGGCTTTGACGACGACGGCGACATCGCCCTCTGGGCCCTGGAGGCCGCCGCCCGCACCACCGCCGCCGGCCTGTTCGGCGGCAGCGGCGGCCGCCTGTCCCCCAACGCCTCCGCCACCCGGGCCGAGGCCGCCCAGGTGGTGAGCCGGGTGCTGGAGCTGGCATAGAGACGCCGCGCCGACATTTTGAGGAGGAGAATCCGTCCGCCATGAAACGAGTGCTGTCCCTGTGCTGCGCCCTGGCGCTGCTGCTGGCCCTGGCTTCCTGCGGCAGCCGGGAGCCGGAGCCCTCCGGCTCCCCCGCGCCGGAGCCCACCTCCGCCGTCACCCCCACGCCGGAGAGCAGCCCCACCCCTGACCCGACCCCCACCCCGTCGCCCACCCCGGAGGCGGCGGTGTGGGACGCGGATCACACGCTGGATCGGGAGCTGCCGGAGCTGACGGCGGCGGGGCTGGAGCTGCCGGTGAACGGGGCCACCGGCTACGCCTCGGTGGATCTGGGCCTGTGGCCGGAGCCCCAGCCCGACCCCACCCCCCCACCTGCGGCGACGCCCCCCCCCGCGGCCGCGCCCCGCCCCACGCCCGTCCCCGCCGTGCCCACGCCGGCCCCTGTGCCCACCCTGTCCGCCGCGCCGGCGGAGGAGACTGCCCAGCCGGCCGAGAGCGCCCCGGCGGCGGGGGAGACGGAGCCCCTCCCCCCGGAGAGCGGAAGCCCGGAGAGCGCGGCCCCGGCGGCTTCGCCCGCCCCCACGCCATCGTCCACACCGAGCTCCACCCCTTCGCCAATCCCTACCCCCACCCCAGCTCCAACTCCAACGCCAGCGCCCACACCGACGCCGGAGCCCACGCCCTCCCCGGATCCCTTTGCAGGGGCCCTGGACGTGCTGGAGCCGGGGGAGGGCTTCACCATCCTCTCCGAGCAGGGCCACTGGTGGAGGGTGGAGGCCGCCGCAGGGGTCGGGTGGGTGGATCACCGCTACTGCCTGATCAACCTGCCAGACGTGATCCCGTCCATGCTCTACGACGCGGTGAATTCCTATGGAGCGGTCTACGTCAGCTCGGGGAAGGAGATCCCCGGCGTCACCGGGGAGCGCT
Organism: Flavonifractor sp.; assembly: GCF_019422385.1. NCBI lineage: Bacteria > Bacillati > Bacillota > Clostridia > Eubacteriales > Oscillospiraceae > Flavonifractor > Flavonifractor sp. The sequence continues at coordinate 9,927 of NZ_JAHZDL010000027.1, read as the reverse complement.
TTTATCCCGGGGCCGCCTACAACCCCCGGCTGGATCGGGAGGAGTTCATGATGCCCATGCTGTACGCCGCCGCCAAAAGGGTGTGCGCCGCCCAGCACGCCGCCCTGGCCCAGGGCAACTGTCTCAAGCTCTACGAGGCCTTTCGCCCCCGCTCCACCCAGCTGGCGGTGATTGACGGCCTCACCGCCCTGGCGGAGGAGGATCCGGAGGTAAAGGCGGGGATCACCACCCCGCCCTGGAGCATGACCTACTTCATCAACACCGGCTACTCCAACCACCAGCGGGGCTTCGCTGTGGACGTGAGCCTGGTGAAGGTGAAACAGACCGAGGTGCGCACCACCGGTGGTCGGGAGTACCTGGCGGTCACCGACTTCATCGAGTACGATATGCCCACCGCCATCCACGAGCTGAGCATGGCCGCCGCCTCCACCCTGGCGCCGGGGAGCGACACCCTCGCCGACACCATGAACGACCCGGCCATCGCCCTGCGGGGCTACTTCACCGGCGCGGGCATGAGCCCGCTGGAGTCGGAGTGGTGGCACTTCAACGACTGGAACGCCAGGGATCTGGCCCGCGACAACCTGAGCACCGGCAAGTTCGAGATCGGCCGCTGCTACAGCAGACCCCCTGTGTAAAAGGCCGACGTCTGTGAAAGGAAGTGAAGAAAATACGGGTCAAAACCGTCGCAATCGTGAGCCTCTCCAGCGGCATGCTGGGGGAGCCGTTCATCCGGCATGAGCTGGAGCTGGGGCTGGGGCGGCTGAGAGGCTATGGCCTGGAGGTGCGGTTTTCGCCCAACGCCCTGCGGGGGCGGGACTACCTGAGCCGGCACCCGGAGGCGCGGGCGGCAGATCTGCTGTGGGCCTTCCGGGAGCCGGAGGTGGACATGATTCTCTGTTCCACCGGCGGAGACGACACCTACCGTCTGCTGCCTTGGCTGTTTGACCACAACGAGCTGGCGGAGGCCGTAACAGAGAAGATCTTCCTGGGCTTCTCCGATACCACAGTCAACCACCTGATGCTGCACAAGGTGGGGCTGAGCACCTTTTACGGGCAGGCGTTCCTGCCGGATGTCTGCGAGCCGGACCGGGAGATGCTGCCCTACACCCGGCGCTGCCTGGAGGAGCTGCTGGAGACCGGCGCCATCCGCCAGATCCGTCCCAGCGACGTGTGGTATGAGGCGCGGAGGGACTTCAGCCAGGCTGCCCTGGGGACCACCATGCCCGCCCATCCGAATGGGGGCTTCCAGCTCCTGCAGGGGCCGCCCGTCTTTTCCGGGGAGATCCTGGGCGGCTGTCTCGACACCCTCTACGACCTGTTTGACAACGGAAGATATGCGGATTCTGTGGCGGTATGCCAGCGGTACGGACTGTTCCCCTCCCTGGAGGACTGGAGGGGGAAGCTCCTCCTGCTGGAGACCAGCGAGGAGCGGCCCCCACCGGAGAAGTGCCGCCGGATGGTGGAGGCGCTGAAGGACACCGGCACTTTCAGCGTCCTGTCCGGCATCCTGGTGGGAAAGCCCATGGACGAGATTTATGCGGAGGAGTATCGGAGAATCCTTCTGGAGGTGGTGGACGACCCGTCCCTGCCCATTCTCTGGAACCTGAACGTGGGCCACGCCACCCCCAGGTGCATCATCCCCTTCGGGGTGCCCGCAGTGGTGGACGCCCACGCCCAGGCCATCACCTTCGCGGGCCGATAGTGTCCCCGCGTCCCGCCGCCGGGATGAAAAAACAGCGCCTGTTCCCATGGAACAGGCGCTCAGCCTGTCGAAAAAGTCTTTTCGACAGGCTGCTGAACTTTTTGAAACTTCACCAAAGTTTCAAAAAGTTGTTTGATCAAACGCGAAAGGGAACCCTGACGGTTCCCTTTCACACTATCCTTCCCTCCGAATCCTTTGGCTGGAGGGTTTATCGACAGTCTCAGCGCCTGTTCCATGGGAACAGGCGCTGTCTGTTTTGTGGTGAGAATGGTCCGCTCAGCTGGCCATGAACCGGGCCAGGAACTCCCGGGTGCGGGGCTGGCGGGGGTAGGCGAAGAGCTCCGCCGGGTCCCCCTCCTCACAGATCACCCCGTCGGACATGAACACCACATGGCGGCTCACGTCCCGGGCGAAGGCCATCTCGTGGGTGACCACCAGCATGGTCATGCCGCTGGCGGCCAGCTCCTTCATGACGGAGAGCACCTCCCCCACCATCTCCGGATCCAGGGCGGAGGTGGGCTCGTCGAACAGGAGCACCTCCGGCTCCATGGCCAGGGCCCGGGCGATGGCCACCCGCTGCTTCTGGCCGCCGGAGAGCTGCCGGGGCCTGGCCTTGATGTAGGGGGCCATGCCCACCTGCTCCAGATAGCGCAGGGCCTTTCTCCTGGCCTCCTCCCTGCTCTGGCGGAGGACCTTTACCGGCCCGGCCATGCAGTTCTCCAGCACGTTCATGTTGTTAAACAGATTGAAGGACTGGAACACCATGCCCACCTTGGCCCGGTAGGCGGAGGGGGCCACCCCGCGGCCGGCCACGTCCTCCCCGTGGAAGCGGACGGCCCCCCGGCTGGGGGTCTCCAGCAGGTTGATACACCGCAGAAGAGTGGACTTGCCGGAGCCGGAGGCGCCGATGATGCTGGTCACGTCGCCGGGGCGGACGGTGAAGTCGATGTCCCGCAGCACCTCATGGCTGCCGAAGGACTTGGAGAGGTGCTGGACCTCCAGAATAGGCTGCTGATTCATGTTAACGCTCCCCCCTCGGCTGAAGATTCCGATTCAGTACCGCACGGGCCCGCCCCCTGCGGGGCAGACGGTAGGTGCCGGCGGTCATGGTCAGAGCGTCGGCCTGTACCAGCTGATAGTCGCTGGCGCCGTCCATCAGCCGCTCCACCAGCCGCAGCAGGAAGGAGGCGATGAGGGTCATGGTCAGGTAGCCGATCATCTCGATGGCGGCAGAGGGGAAGTACAGGTTGTTGACCCCCACAATGTTCCGGTGCTGGGCGAAAAACTCGGTAAAACCGATGATGAACATGACCGAGGTGTCCTTGATATTGATGATGAAGTTGTTGCCGATCTGGGGCATGATGTTGCGCAGGGCCTGTGGGAGGATCACGCCCGTCATGGTCTGTACGTGGGTCATGCCGATGGCGCGGGCCCCCTCGGTCTGGCCAGGGTCGATGGAGAGGATGCCCCCCCGCACCGACTCGGCCATGTAGGCGCCGGTGTTGATGGACACGATGAGGATGGAGGCGGCCCAGATGCCGGAGTAGCCGGAGAACTGCACCGAGTTATAGGTGAAGTAGGGCAGGCCGTAGTAGATGAACACGGCCTGGAGCATCATGGGGGTGCCCCGAAAGACCTCCACATAGATCCGGACCAGCACCCGGATCAGCTTCAGCAGGAACCGCTTGGGCAGGGGATCCTGTCTGGTATAGGGAATGGTGTTGAGAATGCCGCAGATGAGGCCGATGATGCAGCCGATGGCGGTGGCTGCCAGGGCCAGGATCAGGGTGTTCTGGACGCCGGCCAGATAGCGGGGGCCGTAGGCCTCCCACAGACGGGCCATGTCGCTGCACAGTTCGATGAGGCGTTCCATAGGCGCCGCTCCTTTCTGCCCCCACGGGGCGTTTTGTTCCGCTCAGATCTCGGGCTGGACGCTGACGGCCTGGTTCATCAGCTCGGTGAAGTCGTCCTCGGTCATGGTGGAGAGCACGTCGTTCATGGCCTCCAGCAGGACGGTGTTGCCCTTCTGGACGGACATGCCGATGTTGATGTGGGAGGCCCGCTCCGCCTCGCTGGCGAACTGGAAGTCGTCCTCCGGGTTGTCGGAGAAGTCCAGGATCACCAGGTCGTCATAGGTGGCCACCGCGCCCATGGCGGTGGGCATGTCGGTGCAGATGAAGTCCACGGTGCCGCTCTCCACCGCCATGATCATGGCCGGGGCGGTCTCGGCGGCGGACTGGATCTCCGCCCCCTCAATCTGGGGCAGGCAGAACTCATACCAGTCGGTACCGGACTGGGCGGTGGCGGTGCCGGTGAGGTCGCTGAGGCCCTGGGCGGAGGCCAGGGGGCTGTCGGCCTTGGTGACGCACACGAAGGTGGCGTAATAATACGGGCCGGCCATATCCACCTGCTCCATCCGCTCCTCGGTCATGGACTGGCCGGCGATGATGGCGTCCAGGGTGCCGGCCTGGAGGGCGGGGATCAGGGAGTCCCAGGCGGTGGCGACCACCTCCAGCTCCCAGCCGTTGGCCTCGCAGATGCGCTGGGCGATCATCACGTCGTAGCCGTTGGCGTAGGAGCCGGGCACGTTGGAGATGGGCACCGCGCCGTTGGAGTCGTCGGCTTGGGTCCAGTTATAGGGGGCGTAGGCGCACTCCATGCCAACGGTGAGCACCCCATCCTCCACGCCGCTGGGGACGGCGCTGGTCTCGGTTTCCGCCGGGGCGGCGGATTCGGTGACAGGGGCGGTGCTCTCGGGGGCGGGGGTTTCGGCGGTGCCGGTGGTCCCGCCGCCGCAGGCGGCCAGGGAGAGGGTCAGGGCGGCGGTAAGGGACAGTGCAGCAAGTGTGTTTCTGTTCATGTTACTTTCCTCCAGTCTAGTTGATTGGCGTTTTTTCCGGCAAAATGGGCGAAAAAAACGCCATGAACCTTCCTGGTGGAAGCGTTCATGGCGGTAAAGAGCAGTGGACAGCCGCCCCGGATTCCGCACAGGCCAAGGCCAGGACCCGGCGGCGCCACCGGTCCCGAAAATGGACGTGCAAAACCAGAGTCGGCGGCATAGGCCCTTGACCAATGATAGCGCTCCACACAGTCGATATGTGGCAGTCCGTGAGATGTTATCCCAACGTCCCAGGCAACCGGCCCCCCAGGCAGGGGACCGGCCCTTCGGCGGAAGGGCCCTTTCTCCGGCGGGGTGCTCTGCCCCTTTGCAGGGTAGTGCCGGATACTCTTGCGATTCCGCGACCTCTATCATTGCAGCGGGTAAATCCGCGACAATTGGTTCTTGCCAAAAATTATAGGCGGATTTTGCGGCGGCCGTCAAGGGAAAATGTTGCTGTATCTTTTTGCGTGGATGGAGAAAAGATTGGGTAAGTATACAAAATCCCGCAATTTTATTCCAGCGGGACCACCTGCCAGGGGGAGGGATCGGGGATGGGGACGGGGAGGGTGACCCCGCTGTCCTCAGACTCTTCCACAGGTTCAACATAGGCCTGGGCGGAGTGGATCAGGGCAAGAGCCTCCGTTACGGTGAGGCCCCAGAGGGAATACTCCACCATAATCCCATCCCCCCAGTCCACCACGAAGGAATACCACCGCCAGCCGCCGATCTTCCCGGTATAGGACGGATTCTTCTCCCCCAGCTCCCGCAGGGTGTCGGTGGTCACCTGATCGATGGTCAGATCGGCCTCGGGGGCAACCACGGCTTCGGAGCGGTATACAGTCACCCGGAGCATCAGGGCGCCGTCCCCCTCCCAGATAGCGGACAGACTGTCCAGATTTTGTACCTCATACCGGGTGGCGGTTCCGAAGGTAAAGCCGTCTGGAATGGCGGAATCCGCGGGCAGCCAGGCCCCCAGGTGCTCCTCCCGGGCCTCCTCCAGAGACAGCTCCCGGCCCGGAATCGGGATGGCAGTCAGGTGCTCCGTGGTAAAGCCGCCGTCCGCCTGGGCGGCATACCGCACCAGCACACAGGACAGCCAGCTGGCGGTCTCCTGGTCGGGGCTGTCGCAGGTAAAGCGCACACCCATGTCCCCGCTCAGGAGCTCCACGCAGTAGGTGTAGTTCGACCCGCCGTCCCCGTCAGGACGGGTGTACCAGGCGGTGACGGCCACGCCGTCATAGTCCTGGACGGCGGCCTCTGCGTACCCCTCGCCGCCGGGAGGGAGCTGTCCGGGGGTGAGCTCCAGGGTGAAGGAGGTGTCCCCGTTGACGCCGGTGATAGAGGCCATAAGGACCTGTTCCCCGTCGAGGTTCTCGCCGCCGTACCAGGCCGTGCCGTCCAGGCCGAAGCCCGACCATAACAGCGACCAGGGCACCTCGTCCGTGCCCCCCAGGGCGGTGATGATCTCCTGGGCGGTCATTGCTTCCTCAAAAGCGCCCCCGGTCCAGTCCCAGTCGATCAGGTAAGGAGTACAGCCGGTGCAGTCGGCAAACTCCAGCGCCGGCACGGCAAAAAAGCCGTGGTGCTGGCCGTTAAAGGGGTCGCCCACCACCAGAGTGTGCTCCGTCTCCGCCGGGGCGGGGGTGATCACAGCGGGCGGGTCGGCCACCCCGGCGGTGGGATCGGGCTGATAATGTGCGGCGTACTGCCACGCCTGCCATCCGCCGAAGAAGGCCAGGGCGAAGCAGGCGGCCAGGGTCCCGGCCCCGATCCATCGGCGGGCAGGGCGGCGGGGGCGCTGCCCCCGCTCCGCCGACTCCAGCACCCGGTGCCGCAGGCCGGACGGGGCGTGGATGCGGTTCATGTAGGCGCGATAGCGGTTCATTCCAGTTCTCCTTTCAGCAGCCTGCGCAGCTTGTCCCTGGCCCGGGACAGGCGGGAGCGGACGGTGCCCTCCCGCTGGCCGGTCATGGCGGCGATCTCGGCGGTCTGATAGCCCTCGTAGTAGTACAGGTGGATCACCGCCCGGTCCTTGGGCGGCAGGGCCTGAACGGCCTCCAGCAGCGCCCGCTCCTCCCGGTCGGCGGCGGGGTAGGTGTCCAGCAGAGGGGCGGTGCGCCGCCGCCAGGGGGACCGCAGGCGGCTCTTGCAGCCGTTGACGGTCACCTTCAGCAGCCAGGCCCGCTCCCGGGCGGCGTCCGGAAAGTCCGGGGCCTTTTCCAGATAGCGCAGGAAGGCGTCCTGCACCGCGTCCTCCGCCTCGTGGGCGTCCCCCAGGACGGCCAGGGCGGCGCGGTACAGAGTATTTTCATATGCGGCGATCACTTCTTCCAGCTGGTCGGGGTCTGTCATCTCTCCGCCCCCTTTCACCCCTATAAACGCTTTGGCGGGGCCAGATGCTGCGCCGCCGGAGAAAAAATATCCGGCCGCATTGTCACGGCCCCGGGAATTATGGTATACTCATTGTATCAGCAATCCGGAAGAACCGGAAGAAAAGAGGATGAATTCCATGGAGACAGGCATCAAAGCGGTGGTTCTGGCGGCGGGGAAGGGCACCCGCCTGCGCACGGAGGGGGTGGATCTCCCCAAGGTGCTGCGGCAGGCGAGGGGGAGGGCCCTGCTGGACTATGTGCTCTCCGAGCTGTCCTTCCTGCCCCGGGAGGACATCGTGCTGGTGGTGGGCTACGAGCGGGAGAAGGTGACGGCCGCCTACCCCGACTATCTCCACGCCGTGCAGGAGCCCCAGCGGGGCACCGGCCACGCGGTCCAGTGCGCCCGGGAGGCCCTGGCGGGCTTTACCGGCAGCGTCCTGGTGTGCTACGGCGACATGCCCCTGTTGCGGCGGGAGACCTATGAGTCCCTGATCGCCACCCATCGAAAAGAGGGCAACGCCTGCACCCTCCTGTCCGCCGTGTCAGACGAGGAGCTGCCCTACGGCCGCATCGTGCGCAAGGCCGACGGGGCCTTCTCCCACATCGTGGAGGACAAGGACTGCACCCCGGAGGAGAAGGCCATCCGGGAGCTGAACGTGGGCGTGTACGTCTTTGAGGCCGGCCCCCTGTGGGAGGCCATCGACCAGCTCCAGCCCAATAACGCCCAGGGGGAGTACTACCTCACCGACGCGCCGTCCTACATCCTGTCCAGGGGCGGAAAGGTGGGGGCCTGCCCCACCTGCACCCCGGAGGAGATGCTGGGGGTCAACACGGTGGAGCAGCTCCACCAGGTGGAGGACATCGTCCGCAGAAGGGAGGGGCGGGCATGAGAGTCTATCTCAGCGCCGACATTGAGGGCACCTGCGGCATCGCCGACTGGGCGGAGACCGAGCGGGCCACCATGGACGACTACCGCCCCTTCGCCGCCCAGATGACCGCCGAAGTGGCCGCCGCCTGTGAGGGCGCCGTGGCCGCCGGGGCGGAGGAGATCGTGGTGAAGGACGCCCACGACTCCGCCCGCAACCTGGACGGGAGCAGGCTGCCCCGGCAGGCCCGGCTCTTCCGGGGCTGGACCGGCGATCCCCTCTCCATGATGGCGGGGCTGGACGTCGGACAGTTCGGCGCGGTGCTCTTTACCGGCTACCACGCCTGGGCAGCCTGCGGTGGCAACCCCCTGTCCCACACCATGACCACCCAGTGTGACCAGGTAACCCTGAACCAGATGCCCGCCAGCGAGTTCCTCATCAACGCCTACACCGCCGGGTACTGCGGCGTGCCGGTGCCCTTCCTGTCCGGGGACGCGGCCCTGTGTGGTTTCGCCCGCAATCTGATCCCCAACATCGTCACCGTGGCGGTGAACGAGGGCCGGGGCGGCGGCGTGCTGGCCATGCACCCCCAGGCGGCGGTGGAGGACATCCGGGCCGGCGCCCAGGAGGCCGTGGCCCGGGCGGACGCCTGCCGGGTGCCCATGCCCGCCTATTTTGCCACCACCATCCGCTACCGGGAGCACAAGGATGCCTACCGCCGCAGCTTCTACCCCGGCGCGGCGCTGGAGGACGACAAGACCATATCCTTCGGCACGGACAACTGGTACGAGATGCTGCGGTTCTACCACTTTGTACTTTAAGAAGGAGAGGCTCCTATGTCGGAAGAAATGGATCTCCGCCTGGCGGTGCTCATCGACGCGGACAACGCACCCCGCTCCGCTCTGGGGGATGTGATGGCGGAGATCGCCGTCTACGGCACCCCCACCATCAAGCGCATCTACGGGGACTGGACTACCCCCAACCTGGCCTCCTGGAAGCCCCTGCTGCTGGAGAACGCCATCACCCCGGTGCAGCAGTACAGCTACACCACCGGCAAGAACTCCACCGACTCGGCCATGATCATCGACGCCATGGACATCCTCTACGGCGGGCAGGTGGACGGCTTCGTGCTGGTGTCCAGTGACAGCGACTTCACCCGCCTGGCCATCCGCCTGCGGGAGGCGGGGAAGAAGGTGTACGGCATGGGGGAGAAAAAGACCCCCAACCCCTTCATCGTGGCCTGCGACAAGTTCGTGTATATCGAGGTCATCCGCTCCGCCGCCGAGCAGGCCCGGGCGGAGGAGGCGGCCCGGGCGGCGGCCCAGGCCCCCAAGCCCAAGAAGGCCGCCAAGAAAAAGACGGGGGAGCCCCCCGCCCCCCAGCCCGAGCCGGAGCCCGCCAGCCGGGTGCCCCAGGACATCGTCACCCTCATCGCCGACTCGGTGGAGATGATGGCCGACGAGGATGGCTACGCCCAGCTGGGGGAGGTGGCCAACCTGCTGGTGCGCAAGAAGCGGGACTTCGACCCCCGAAACTTCGGTTTCTCCAAGCTGAGCAAGCTGGTGAAGGCCCTGCCCCGGTTCGAGGTGGATGTGCGCCAGGGCAGCCAGCCCAACGCCACCTACTTCTTTGTCCGGGACAAGGAGGGGAAATAAAACAGGAAGGCCCGCGGCATAGCCGCGGGCCTTCTCAGCGTGTCGAAAAAATCTTTTCGACACGCTGACGAACTTTTTGAAACTTCAAAAAAGTTTCAAAAAGTTATTTGATCCAACGCAAAAGGGAACCCTGACGGTTCCCTTTCACACTATCCCTCCCTCCGAATCCTTCGGCTGAAGGGTTTATCTACAGCCTGGGAAGGCCTGCGCGGCAGGAGCCGCCGCAAGCGGCGGCTGCGCTCCGAGATGCGCCTGCGGGCGCAGTACGCCGCCCCATCTGCGATGGGGCCCCTAAAGAGCGCAAGCAAAATGCCGCCCATATGGGCGGCATTTTGATAAATCCGGCAGATAGATCAGCGCTTGGAGAACTGGGGGGCACGTCTTGCGGCTTTCAGGCCGTATTTCAATCGTCTGAGCGATGATTTTCCTTGATATTCCGGGCTTTTTTGAG